>JAUWPC010000295.1 GCA_030611815.1 Desulfobacteraceae bacterium | reverse complement strand
CATTGAAACGCTGGCCGCCCTCATGCTGACGGCTTTGGGCTTGCTTTTTCTTGCCGCCATTCTATGATTGTATTCCGATAAACAAATCCTTAGCGGCTCCCGCCATTGCGTAAGGCCATGATCCTGTCAAAAAATATTTGCGCTTCACCAAAAAAAACGCTTGACAATGAAAAATTAGGGTCAGATCTTAAATATTAACTATTGACATCCCTTTCCGATTCTCCTATCCTGCATAAAATTTATCACAGACCACCAAACCCATGGCGAGACCCCTCAGAATAGAGTACCCGGGCGCCTTCTATCACGTGATGAACCGAGGCATTGCCGGGCAAGACCTGTTTAGGACCAAAATAGACCGGGAGAGGTTTCTCGAATGCCTCGAAACGGCTGTTGAACGGTTTTCTCTGAAAATTCACGCCTACTGCCTTATGACTACCGATTACCATCTTCTGGTGGAGACCATGGACGCCAATCTGAGCAGGGCGTTTCAATGGATTAACGTAAGTTTTGCAGCCTACTTCAATCGAAAGCGGCACCGGCAGGGTCACCTGTTTCAGGGACGGTTTAAATCCGTCCGGGTTGAAGCCGAGGAATACCTGAAGGAGTTATCCCGATATATCCACCTGAATCCGGTCCGGGCGGGGATTGTTAAGAACCCGAAAGGATATGCCTGGAGCAGTTACAAGGCCTACATCGGCAAGATAAAGCGCCCTGAATGGCTTGAGACCCAATGGCTTTTGTCCCGGTTTGGTAGAAAAAAAAGAGAGGCGGAAGAACAATACCGGATATTCGTAGAAACAGTGGATCACAAACAGCTTGAAAATCCTGAAAAAGATCTGACAGGGGGGTTCATCCTTGGAAGCGGAGAGTTTGTCAAGCGGGTCAAGGAGACGTTCGTTGACCCCAGAGAAGAGGGCAAGGAAATCCCCCATCTGACGTTCCTTAAAAGGACTATAAAAACTGAAACCATCATTGACACTGTTGGCAGTGAATTTGGATGTACGCGGGCGAAGATTCTAGAGAAAGGACGACAGGGCAACCTTGCGCGTGACATGGCAATCTACCTTGCGCGTGATCTGAGCGGAGAGAGCGCCCAGAGCCTGGGAGCCTATTTCGGCGGTATTTCCGGTGCCGGGATTACGATGAGATACAAGTGTATGTCCGAAAAGGCCGTGGAATCCAGACGTCTGAGGGGCAGGTTGAAAAAGATCCGGAGTTTGATAGTTAGTGCCTGAATCACGCCTTGGCGTGATTCAGGCACTATATACCTTGTCGAAGATCCCCCGCCTATATTTGTGCCATATGGCAATATCTGTGGCGGCGGGAACCTGTGAAGTTACAACGGTCACATGCCCTTTCGCACCTGCTCCAATGCGGCTGCAATAGCCTCATCCTCTCTCTGGACAGCTTCCAGTGTCTTTGGCAGGACCTCGGGGGGTCTCTCTTCTAAGCCATACTTCCATTTGAGGAACTGCTCTCCCGAGGTTGGATATAGGGCATAGATGAGCAGGTCATAATCGTCTTTGGCCAGGTCTCCTATCTTCTTTCTGTCTTCTTCTAATTCAGGCTCTAAATAATCGGCAGCGCGGCCGGTTACCGGGGTTTCACCACGCTTATATCCTTTCAGCACCTTTTTCCGGACCTCCGGATCTACCGGTACAGGTGTCTTACCATATAGACCATAGGCCAGATCCTTGACCTCATTTGTGACCATCTTGTATCTGCCAAACAGGACGTTGAGCACGGCCTGAACCCCTACGATCTGGCTGGTGGGAGTAACCAGGGGAGGCATGCCCAGTTCCTTCCTGACCACCGCTACCTCTTTATAAACTTCCGCCAACCTGTCAAGGGCCTTTGCCTCGGTAAGCTGGGTCACCAGATTGGAGATCATCCCGCCAGGTACCTGATGGGCCAGGACCCCTGTATCTATCACCGACATCTTATTCTTTGCCAGATAGTCCCGGTACTTGGGTGCGATGCTCTCCATATAATCCCCTAATTCCAGCAGGAGGCTCAGGTCGAATCCCGTATCCCTAACGGTCTCGTAAAGAGTTGCAACTATGGGCTCAATGGCGGGCTGTGAAGTCCTCAGTGCAAAGGGGGCCAGGCAGGTGTCCACGATATCCACCCCAGCCTTGATAGCCTCTAAATAGATCATGGAGGCCATGCCACTTGTATAGTGGGTGTGGAGATGAATCGGGATGGTGA
Organism: Desulfobacteraceae bacterium; assembly: GCA_030611815.1. Taxonomy (GTDB): domain Bacteria; phylum Desulfobacterota; class DSM-4660; order Desulfatiglandales; family Desulfatiglandaceae; genus Desulfacyla. The sequence goes on along the minus strand of JAUWPC010000295.1, from coordinate 2,194 downwards.
TCACTTTCTTGAGGGCCGTAATGATCTTGGCAATATCGAAGGGAGCCATGATACCGGCCATATCCTTCAGACAGAGGGTGTCGGCCCCCATCTCTTGGATCTCTTTCCCCTTGTTGATATAATACTCCAGGTTAAACACATCGCCACCCATACGTCTTTCAGTTAACGAGTAGCAGATGGTCCCCTGGAAGTGCTTGCCATTGGCCTTGATCCGCTCCACAACAGTCTGAAAATTGCGGAAATCATTGAGAGCATCGAAGACTCGAAAGACATCCATGCCGGCCTCACACGACTTATCCACGAATAGCCTGGCCACATCGTCTGCGTAATTCCGATATCCTACAACATTCTGTCCCCTCAGGAGCATGGAAAAGGGTGTGTTCTTGATATACTTTTTCAAGGTCCGTATCCGTTCAAAGGGATCTTCTCCCAAAAACCGGTGCATTGTATCAAAGGTTGCCCCTCCCCATACCTCCATGGCCCAGAACCCCACGGTGTCCATCTTTTCGGCAATGGGGATCATGTCCTCGGTCCTCATCCTGGTAGCTAATAATGACTGATGGCCGTCTCTGAAAGTATTGTCCTGAATTTTAAGCGGGTTTTTGGGCCCGTCTTCTAAAAAAGCGTCCATGTTGAACCTCCGTATATTTGTGGTAAATGATCAAGTCCGAGTGTCACTCAAATAGAGATCCCCACATCAATTTTGTGCCGATCTTACTATTGCACTAAAATATAGAGGAACTGCAACCGAACGGTCAAGGGAATTCATTTCAATATTGGATGGAAACCGGATTGCCTTGTCGGAGGTGTCATGTTATTCTGGCGAAGTATCCAGAATCACGCCCTAACAAACAACAACCGGTTCCAATTCAAAAAAATTGGCCCAGAATTGACGATGTTGGTCTATACAGACGTCGAGAGGAGGTCGTCTCTATTTTGTCCGATCTAATCCAGAGTCCCAAGGTCTATACCGTAAGCGATCTTACCGCTGCAATCCAGGATCTCCTTGAGGAGCATTTTGATTTTGTATGGGTTGAGGGGGAGATATCCAATTTCAGATCTCCTGTTTCGGGCCATTACTATATGGTAATCAAAGACGAAAAGGCCCAGATTAGGGCGGTCATGTTTCGTCTTCAGGCCCGGTATCTCAAATTCCTCCCCGAAGACGGGATGAAGGTCATCGTCCAGGGTAGAATCGGTGTTTATGCGCCCAGAGGGGAATACCAGATTATCCTCGATTACTTGGAACCGATGGGAGTGGGGGCACTGGCCCTGGCCTTTGAACAGATTAAAAAGAAACTGGCAGGCATGGGTGTTTTTGACAAAGATATCAAAAAGCCATTACCCTTTCTGCCCAAGAGGGTTGCAGTCATAACATCCCCCACCGGGGCTGCCATCCGTGATTTCCTTAAAATTATCCGCAGGCGATTTGCCAATATGGAAATACTAATCGTCCCGGTCAGGGTTCAGGGAGATCAGGCCTGCGAGGAGATTGTGAATGCCCTTGACCTAATTAACCGGGAGTTAGAGGTAGATGTTATTGTCCTGACACGGGGGGGTGGGTCCCTCGAAGATTTATGGGCATTTAACCAGGAAGATCTTGCCCTGGCCATTAGGAAGTCGAAAATACCGGTCGTCTCTGCAGTGGGCCATGAAATCGATCTGACGATCTCTGACCTTGCGGCGGATTTCAGGGCGCCCACCCCGTCCGCGGCCGCCGAACTCTTAGTGGTGGAGAAAGAAACCCTCATCAATCGTTTGGATCAGGCTAAGACCCGGCTCATAGCGGGCATGGGGCTAAAAGTAAGGAGTCTGGCAGATGAATTGAACCGCCTGAGAAACAGAATTCAGGATCCGGGGAAACGCTTAGCGAATTTATGGATGAGGCTTGACGAGATTCATCTCAGACTGATCAAGGTCATGGATCTAATTATCAGGGACAAAAGGAAGGGGCTTGGGGCAGAAATACGGGCATTGCGTCTCTACTCTCCGGTTAACAGGATAACTGCCATCAGGCAAAACCTCGATTTTCAAAGGGCAACCCTGATCAGGGTCATGCAGAGGCGGCTCAGAGAGATGCAGATGAGCCGCTTCCTTTTGGAGAAGAGGATAAATGATTTAAACCCTTTATCAGTCCTGAAACGGGGATACAGCATTACCCTGAAGCTGCCTGAAAAACGGGTCTTGAAGGATG
>JAUWPC010000075.1 GCA_030611815.1 Desulfobacteraceae bacterium | reverse complement strand
TATGATATCCCCCTTTTCCACTACACTATTGTTGTGTCTGGAAGAGCAGCAGATATCTGGAACAAGGTTGATCGCCATAAGGGCCTCCATGTCCACCTTCAGCAGGCCCCGGTGAACTGCTCTAAGGGAGATCTTCCCTTCTGAGGGATTGGGTTCAAAAACAACGCCACGTCCTGTTAATGCTGCGCAGAGTCTAATCGCCGCGTCATCTTCGTGGATCTCCCCGGGCTCAAGATGCAATACAAACAGATGCTCCTTTCCCACCCTCCTTAAGTGTGGCAGGTCCTCTTCTGTTATAACGTGTCCTTTCTTAAATGCCGCTCCCTTAAACTGTCCCGGTCTGATTTCTGTAATATCATGAGCTAAAATGGTTCCCACGGCCTGGTCGATGGGAATGAGGGTTGCGGAAGACTTGAATTTGTTTGCCATAAGAATGTCCCTTTTGGAATGAGTAAGCGTTCACAGGTTCAGGATAAAAAACGCCAAAGAAATACTCTACATTGAAATATCTTGTCAAGATAGATGATATTTTGTATATAATAAATCTGGATTTCCTTTTGCCTTGACAAGATTTGGAGCCCTTGATAATAGTTACTTTATAGCTAAATTATAGCCATGTTGAGCGTGTCGATTTTAAACCGATGTGCCCTGATTTGTGCCTGGCCCAAGGCTTAGAAATACGGTTCCAGGTTTTCTTTAAGAATCTTCAACCAATTGATATCGCATTGTTTTTGTTTTCCTCAACCTGAAATACCCGATCCGAAATCGTGTCTGAACCACGCCTTGGCGTGGTTCAGGCCCTAATTACAGGAGGTCAACCTATGGATATCATACCCAAAATTATCGAAATCGTTGGTAAGGAAAACGTATTTGATGACCGCGTTGAATGCATCAGCTATTCTCGGGATCTTTCCGTGCATGAAGGTATCCCCGATGTGGTTGTCTTTGCCTACACAACAGAGCAGATTTCCGCGATTATGCGATTAGCCAATCAGGAAAAAGTTCCCGTTCCCGGCCAGGGGGCGGGGACGGCTACGACCGGGGCATCCCTCCCTGTTGAGGGGGGGATACTGTTAGATGTTCACAGAATGAACAAGATCCTCGAAATTGATAAAGACAACTTCTACGCAACGGTAGAGGCGGGTGTTATTTGCAACCAGCTTAATGCCGAATTAGGCAAGCAGAATCTTATGTTTCCACCCAATCCCGGCAGTGAGGCCATCGCCACAATAGGCGGAATGATGTCCACCAACGCAAGCGGCCACCGGGCCGTCAAGTACGGCACGGCAAGGGATTATGTGAAGGCGCTTAAGGTAGTCCTGGCGGACGGGACGATCATTGAAACCGGTTTCAAGACTCCTAAATCTTCCTTTGGATATGATCTGAACCGTGTCTTCGCCAGCTCCGAGGGGACCCTCGGTGTCATTACCGAGATTACGGTAAAGATCCAAGTGCGGCCGGAATACAATGCCCTTGCCCTTGCCATCTTTGATGATCTTTTCGCAGCCGGGGCCGCGGTTACCAACATCATAAGTTCGGGCATCCAGCTCACTGCATGTGAAATCCTGGATAAGTACAGCCTGAAAGTTGTGGAAGAAGCGATTGAAAGGGACATAACCGGGATAGAGGCCATGCTGATCATTGAATCTGACGGAGTAAAAGAGACAGTCGGCAAGGACATGGAGAGAATCGGCGAGATATGCAAAAAGCATGGGGTAAAGGAATTCACCTGGTCTGATGACCCGGCCAAGGCAGCCGAAATTATGGAGGCACGGGGGAAATTAGTGCCGACACTCTCGAGGATCAAGCCGGGTAACAGGCTGGTTGCCATATCAGAGGATCTGGGGATTCCTCCTACCAAGATCCCGGAAGTGATCAAAAGGGCACAGGAGATATCGGACAAATACGATCTTCTTATCACCACATTTGGGCACATCGGAGACGGTAATGTCCATACCACCCTTGTCACTGATATGAGAAGCAAGTCTGAATGGGAAAGACTCAGACCGGCGGCTGACGAATTAGCTGAGCTTGCCCTTGAGATGGGGGGAACTATAACGGCCGAGCACGGGTCAGGCCTTGCGAGGGCGCCTTATATAGAAAAGCAAATGGGTCCTGCTCTCGATGTTATGAGGTCGATAAAGAAGGCCCTTGATCCCAATAACATACTTAATCCGGGCAAGATGGGACTCGAAAAAAAGAAATATGACATCTACGATCATTTTGCCTATCAGCCTCTCATTGACCATCCCGAAGGGGTCAATTCCTACGGTGAAGAGACAGATAATGAACTCCTGGCATGCATCTATTGCGGATTCTGCCGCCTCGGATGCCCCACCTTCAGCGTTACCCACAGAGAATCGAGAAACGCGCGGGGAAGGTGTGTCTTAGCCTTCAATTTCCTGAATGGGACCATAGAACCATCAAGCGAGTTAGCAGAAGCCATGTATAGTTGCACCAGCTGTCAGGCGTGTACGTATTTCTGTCCGGCCCGGGTGAAGGTGGATGAAATTATAGAAGGTGTTCGCGAGAAACTTTATGTAGCCGGATATACGCCCGAACCGGTACTTGGAGTGCGAGACAACATCCTGAATGCCGGGAATGTGTTTGCGAGTTCTAAGGAAGAGAGGATCGATATCTATCCTCCTCCCCTAAAGAAGAAGGCCGTAGAAGGAGCGCTCAAGTCTGAGGCAGAAACACTCCTCTTTATGGGGTGTGTGCCGAGCTATCTGGACATGAAGATGATCCCGAGCCTGATAAAGCCTTTGGATGCGGCAGGTGTTGATTATACAACCCTTGCCACTGAGGAGGGGTGTTGCGGCTTCCCCATGTTTCTCATGGGCGCAAAAGAAGAATTCAACACCAATGCCGAAAAGCTCATCGAAAGGATTAGGGCCACGGGGGCCAGAGAATTAGTGACCCCCTGTGCCGGGTGCTATAAGACCTTTAAGAAACTCTACCCGGATGTCGGCGATCTCGGGCTTGAAGTCTATCATTCGGTTCATTACCTCGAGAAGCTGATTAACGAAGGCAGGATAAAGCTGAAGGGGGACCTGGATAAAAAAGTTACCTATCATGACCCCTGCGACCTTGGGAGGGCCTTCAAGATCTTCGATGAACCCCGTAATATCCTGCAAAAGGTCCCGGGCCTCGAATATGTAGAAATGGCACGGAACAGGCTCCAGGCGCGCTGCTGCGGTGCCGGCGGGGGTGTGCAGGCCAACAACCCGGATATGGCAGTCGAAATGGCGGCAGAGAGGGTAAGGGATGCCTTAGCTGTGGGGGCGGAAATCATTGTCTCTGGGTGTGCCGCCTGTAAGGACAATCTCAAAAAGGGGGCAAAGGCCATACCGAAGGATGAAAGGGGCAAGATAAAGGTTATGGATATTACGGAGATGGTGGCGAAACAGATTGTCGATTGATGATTGAGACTGGATGCTCGATACTGGTTTCTGGATCCTGGATACGGGCGGGGTTGACACTTGAAACTGGGAGCCCCCAGGCTTTTCAATCGACAATCAACAATCATCAATCGACAATCCATGAGTGGGGAAAGAGATGTCAGAGGAAAAGAAGACGACAAGAAGAGGGATTGCAGCAGCCAAGTCCTTGAAAAAGCTTATGGCTGACTATTTTTATGAAATGGATGATGCGGCAAAAACGGGTTCCCGGAAGATTGCCTGGTGTACGAGCGTTGGTCCGGCTGAACTCTTGCGCGGCATGGGCTTTTTGGTCTACTATCCTGAAAACCACGGGGCCATGTTAGGGGCGACCCGAATGTCCACGGATTTGATCCCATATGCCAATGCCATGGGATATTCGCCCGATATCTGTTCCTACCTAACCTGTGATGTGGGTTCTTATCTCCAGAAAAAGACCCCCCTGACCATGGCCTATAACATCGAGTCTGTCCCCAGGCCCGACGTTCTCGTTTTCAATACCAACCAGTGCAGGGACGTGCAGGACTGGTTTGCCTGGTATTCACGGGAACTCAACGTGCCGCTCGTGGGAGTACACACCCATAGAGACATCGGCGATATCAGGGCGTATCAGATCAAAGATATTGCCAGCCAGATAGAAGATCTGGTGCCCGGACTGGAAAAAGTGACCGGTGAGAAATTCGACATGGATCGTTTAAAGGAGGCATTGGGGCATTCAAGGCGTACCTCCGAACTCTGGAGGGCCTGTCTTGAAGCGGCCGCGGCGAGCCCTTCTCCATGGACCTTTTTTGATGCAACCATTCATATGGCCCCGGCCGTGGTTTCACGGGGCACTAAGGCGGCCAATGATTATTACGAACTGCTCCTGCCGGAACTGCAGCAGAGGGTCAAGGAAGGTGTGGCTGCAGTAGAAGGAGAAAAGCATAGGCTTTACTGGGAGGGCATGCCGATATGGGGCAAGTTGAGGGCACTGTCAGAGCAACTTTTTTCCTTGAAGAGTTGTGTGGTGGCCTCTACCTACTGCAATAGCTGGATATTCGGCCAGCTTGACCCGGATGAGCCCTTTGAAAGCATGGCGAGGGCCTATACAGAACTTTTTATTGTCAGGGATGAGCCTTTCAAGGAACAGTACATCACGGACTGCCATGAGAAGTTCAAATTCGACGGCATCCTGTTTCACGATGCAAAGACGTGCCCGAATAACTCAAACAATCGCTATGGCATGCCTGAAAGGTTAAGTAAAAAGTTGGGTATTCCGGTCCTCACCATCAATGGGGACCTGTGCGATTTAAGATGTTATTCCGAGGAACAGGCCAAAACCAACATCGAGGCCTTTATAGAGCAGTTGGAAGAGCGGTAGAAATAGTAATCGAATGACGATCAAGGAGTGACGAGTGACGAAGGAAAACAAAGAAGTTAACCTTGAGGATCGTCTCATTGATTTTGCCGTCAGAATTATTTATCTGGCAGAATCACTGCCCAAAACAAAAGCAGGAAATCACATCGCAGGACAACTCATAAGATGTGGTACCTCTCCAGCTCCGAATTATGGCGAAGCCCAGGATGCGGAATCTCGTGCCGATTTTATTCATAAGATGAAAGTATCACTGAAAGAACTGCGTGAAACGAAGATATGGCTGCTTATTACAAAAAAAGCTAATCTGATAAAACCGGCATCAAAACTTGAGCCATTGATTGATGAAAGTAATCAATTAATTTCAATTTTTGTGGCAAGTGTGAAAACCGCGAAACAGAATAAAAGTAAACATTCGTAATTCGGGACTCGGCGGTGACCTCGATTGTTGAAGAGAGATGTTGGTAGTTTATTAAGTCGCAAGGTTCCCTCACAGACTTTTTAGGAACGTATCAAAGGCAGTATGGTATGACCGACAAGCAACCCGAAACGCGCAACCTGAAACCCGCAACCCCGCTGAAGTCGGGATCTTCGACCCGCAACCCGCTCTTCGCAGGCGTAGATGTCGGGGCATCCCGTACCAAGGTGGCCATCCTTGATGCGGAAAAGAGATTGCTCGGACACGCAGTAAGGAAATCCGGGATAGATTTCACTGAGACGGCCGAGATCTGCCTGAAGGCCTCTCTAAATATGGCCGGTGCCTTGAGGGAAGATGTGGCAAGCTGCGTTTCTACCGGCTACGGGAGAAAGAACGTCCTGTTCAGCGACGAAACAAAGACAGAGATCGGATGCCACGCCAGGGGCTGTTATCACTATTTCCCCATGGCCATGACCATTATCGATATCGGGGGCCAGGATAATAAGGTCATCAAGTTAGACAACCAGGGCCGGCGCCTTAATTTTAAGATGAACCGGAAATGTGCTGCCGGCACAGGCGCCTTTTTAGAAGAGATGTCTATGCGCTTGGGGATACCGCTTGAAGAGATGGATTCCTTGGCCCGGAAATCCGAGGAGATGGTGGAGTTGGGGAGCTACTGCACGGTTTTTTCAGGGACAGAGGTATTAGAGAAGATCAGACAGGGCAAAAAGGTCACGGATATTGTGAAGGGGCTTTTTTTTTCGGTAATCAAGAGAGTCCTTGAGATGGATTCCCTTACAGACCGGGTGGCAATGACGGGCGGGGTGGTGGCACATAATCCGATCCTCGTGGAGATGGTAGAAGAGATAACCGCCCGTGATATTCTGGTTCCTGAGTACCCACAGTTAACCGGGGCCGTGGGTGCAGCTCTCTTTGCCATGGAAGATAAGAAGTGAGTCTCGCCTCGGGCGGGATGCCTAAAGCTGGAGGTATTGCCTTATATTGTTGCCATCATTACCACCAATGATAAACGATAAACGATAAGGGAGGGATTTAAATGAACATAAGCAAATGGATGCATGCAGGGACAATGGTCAAGATGAATGCCATCAATTATCCGGACAAATTGGGATGGCAGGACAAAAACCAGGAATTCACCTTCAAGGAGTGGAATGACCGGTCGTGTCGATTCGCTAACGGGCTCAAGGACTTAGGCGTGGGGCAGAAGGATACCTTTGCAGTTCTCGCCTACAACAGGGGCGAATGGATGGATATATATGCAGGCTGTGCCAAGGGCGGACAGATCGTTGTGCCGATCATGTTTAGACTGGCAGGCCCTGACATAGAATACATTAACAACCATTCCGAATGTAAGGCCATCGTGGTAGAGGCCCCTTTTGTGGAACTCATCGATAGCGTCAGGGACAAGCTGCCGATCCCTGAAGGGAATTACATCTATTTAGGAGACGGTCCCGTGCCTGATGGCTATGTGGGCTATGAAGATCTGCTGGCAGGGTCTTCGCCCGATGAGCCGGATGTCATGGTGGATTCCGCCGATATCTGGGTCATCATGTACACCTCGGGTACGACGGGACGGCCCAAGGGAGTCATGAGAACCCATGAAAGCAACGTTGCCCAGTATTACCTGAATAACATTAACATGGCGGTCAGACCCACTGACAAAGTTATGTTGGTTATGCCCATGTGCCATATCAACTCCATATTCTACTCATTTGCATACACCTTGGTGTCAGCGCCGGTATTTGTTTACAACATGGTGAGCTTTGATGCTGAGGATCTGCTGAGCACTATTGCAAATTACAAAATCACATTTACTTCACTTGTTCCTACCCATTATATTATGCTGCTTGCCCTGCCGGATGATATCAAGAACAACATAGATGTCTCTTCCATCAGGCAGCTCCTCATCTCTTCCGCGCCAGCCAGGAAAGACCTGAAATTAGGCATTATGGACTACTTCAAAAATGCGGAACTCTGGGAGGCATACGGGAGCACCGAAGGAGGATTGGTGACGCTGCTCAGGCCGGAGGATCAGTTCAAAAAGTTGGGGTCCATAGGAAAGGAGATATTCGGAACCGACCGGATCAGGATTCTTGACGATGAGAGGAATGAGGTCCCGGACGGTGAAGTGGGAGAGCTCTTTTACCGTACCCCCATGCTCTTTAAAGAGTATCTGAAAGAGCCGGAGAAGAGCAAAGAGGCCTTTGCGGGAGAATGGTCATCGGCAGGGGATATGGTAAAACGCGATGAGGACGGCTATTACACCCTTGTTGACAGAAAGGCCAATATGATTATCACGGGTGGTGAGAATGTCTACCCTTCAGAAGTGGAAAGCGCTGTGGGGGCGCATGAGGCGGTTAGAGACATTGCGGTAATCGGCATTCCTGACGACAAGTGGGGTGAGGCCATTAAGGCTATTGTGGTGCTCAACGACGGTTATGAAGAAAGTGAAGAAATGGCAAAAGAAATTATGGAGTTTACCCGTGGGAAGATAGCAGGATTCAAACGACCGAAGAGCGTTGATTTTGTTAAAGATGAAGAGATGCCCAGGACACCCACAGGAAAAATCCTTCACCGCATTCTAAGAGAACAATACGGGAAATGGGGTGAGTAGGGACTGGTATTATTGAGTACTGGGTACTGGTCAATCGACAATCATCAATCATCAATCATCAATAATTAAACTGGAGGACTATCAACATGTTGACAAAAGCTTTTATACCTTACAAAGGTTATTACTCAACCCCTTTCAGCAGATGGCAGGGAAGCATGGCCAATGAAAACTCGATCGTTTTGGCCGGAAATACATCCAAGAGATGGTTAGCGGAGAAGAACTGGGACCCCGGGATATTTGACTACCTTATCCTCGGTATTACCATCAGCCAGCACCATCAGTTTTATTCAAGCCCCTGGGCCGCGGCCTTGATAGGCGCAGGAGAGATACCTGCGGTGGCCCTCAGCCAGGCATGCACAACATCCACCACCTGCATTTACCAGGCCGCCATGGGAGTGGACACCGGACTTTACGGGGCCTGCTTTACGCTGATGACAGACAGGTGCTCAAACGGCCCCCACACCACCTGGCCAAACCCCATGGGTCCGGGCGGTGAAGTGATCTCGGAAAACTGGCTGATGGATAATTTTCGCGGTGATCCTAACGTGGGTCTGCAGATGATCGAGACTGCCGAGAACGTTGCCAAGGAAGGGAAGTTCACAAAGGAGCAGTGCGATGAATTGACCCTGAGGCGTTACGAGCAATACTTGGATGCGTTGGCAGACGACAGGGAATTTCAGAAGAGATATATGTTCCCCGCGGAGGTGAAGGTATCGAGGAAAAAGACCAAACTCGTCGAAGAGGACGAGGGGGTTACTCCATGTACGGAAGAGGGATTGGCCAGGCTTAAACCGGTTATCCCGGGCGGTGTCCTCTCTTTTGGCGCCCAGACCTTTCCCGCGGACGGCAACTGCGCCCTGGTGGTAACAACCGAGGAAAAGGCCAGGGAACTGAGCGCAGATCCATCCATCCCGATACAGGTCATATCCTATGGCTTCTCAAGGACCAAACCGGGGTACATGGCCGCAGCGCCGGTTCCGGCAACAAAAATGGCCCTTGAAAAAGCCGATCTCAAAATAGGGGATATGAAAATTATCAAGACCCATAATCCCTTTGTTGTAAATGACCTTTATTTTGCACAGCAGATGGGGATTGAAGCAGCAGGAACGGACGACCTTGGGTTTAATAACTATGGCTGTTCCTTAATATATGGGCATCCCCAGGGACCGACTGCGGGCCGCATCATCATGGAAGGACTGGAAGAAATCGCCATGAAGGGGGGCGGTTATTTCCTATGGACAGGATGTGCAGCAGGGGATACAGGCGGCGCCATTATCTTTAAGGTCGGATGATCCCCTCAAATGACCATTGACCCTACCTGTCTTATCTGATAGAAAAGGACCATCCTGTAGCATACAGGATGGTCCTTTTTTTGAACTGCTCCCAGGCTGAGAATCGGGGTATACGCCCTCATACGCATGTCGAATCTCGGCTCATTTGAATATTGTGTTGTCTTAAGTGGATAGAGAAGAAATAGGCAGATGGATGTCGTAATTCTGGGAATTGCCTCCCTGGTCGGTCTTTACATGGCAGCCAATATCGGGGCCAACGACCTTGCAAACGCCATGGGGACGTCGGTGGGTTCGGGCGCGATCACCCTTAAGCAGGCCGTGGTGATATCGATTATCGGCAATACCTTAGGGGCGGTTTTAGCGGGAGGACATGTAACAAATACCATCAGCAAAGGGATCATCGATCCGGCCTTATTTGCTGGTGATCCGAATAAACTGCTGTTAGGGATGTTCGCCGCCCTGATCTCTGCCGGGATCTGTGTACATGCGGCCACAATTATGGGTCTGCCTGTTTCCACCACTCATGCCATTGTCGGCGCCGTGGTGGGTTTTGGTGTTGTGAGCGTCGGGGTCGACGCGGTAACCTGGAGCAAGGTCATTTCTATTGCTACGAGCTGGGTTATTTCACCCGTCACAGGCGCTTTCATAGCAGGAGGTATGTACTATTTTGCCGAAAAAAAGATTATGACAGTGAAAGACCCCATTGGGGCATCCGAACGTTATGCACCTGTTATGATTTTTTTGATTTTTTTAGTGCTGATCCTCTCGCTCATATTCAAGGGGTTAAAAAATCTTCATATTGATATCGGTTTTTTTTCCACCGTATTGTTGACGATCCCATGCGCTGCAGCATTCGGTGGACTTGGTCGCTGGTGGGTTCGCTGGCAGACACGGACTGAATTCAAGCCGCGGCCTGAGCAAGTCGAATATTCCCCTGTTGATCGCCTGTTTGCCCAGCTTCAGATACTCACCGCATGTTATATCGCCTTTGCCCATGGTGCCAATGATGTGGCCAATGCCATTGGTCCCCTTGCTGCCATCTTTTCAGTGGTCAAGACCAAAACCGTGGCCCTCAGCGTAGAAGTGCCTTACTGGATGCTCTTTACAGGGGGTATTGCAGTGGGCGGCGGGCTCTTGGCCTTTGGCACACGTGTTATGGACACCATCGGCAGAGATATTACTGAGATCACCCCGATACGTGGTTTTTGTTCTCAATTCGGGGCTGCCACCACAATCCTGGTCTGCTCAAGGCTTGGTTTTCCCGTCTCGACGACTCACGTCCTGGTCGGTTCGGTGGTGGGGGTCGGTATCATGAGGGGGATGGGCGCCCTTGACCTCAGGATTCTCAAAAATATCGGCCTGTCATGGATTGTGACCCTGCCGTTCACAATCCTTTTGTCCATGGGTTTGTATGGTCTTTTTACATGGGTTCTGTTATAATGCAATTTCGCTGGAGGGAGAAACATTATGCGCCTTTTATTAAGCTCCTTGTTCCATGAGTCACCTTTTGAGAACCTGCAAAAACACGCCGACAAGGTTAAGGAGTGTGCGCAGCTTTTCAGGGAGGCGGCGATCTGCCATACTGAAGAGAAATGCAAAGAGTTCGATGCGTTGACGGATCGGGTGGCGAAGATGGAGAGCGAGGCCGATGCCATCAAACGGAACATCCGGAATCACCTGCCCAGGGGGATCCTGATGCCGGTGGATAAGTTCCAATTCCTTCAATACTTAGGGGAGCAGGATAAGGTGGTGGATGAAGTGGAAGCGGCCCTCTACTGGCTCTCCTTTCGGCCAAAAGGCCTGCCAAAGGGGATGGCTCCGGATTTTCTGGAGCTGGTGGAATCCGTCGTTCCCCCTATTGAAAAATTAGCGGAACTGGTCCGCATGGCAACGGAGTTCTTCCGGGGTAAATCGGGCAATCAGAGGGAGAAGATGAAAAGCCTTATTCAGGATATCCGCCAGCATGAAAAAGAGGCTGATCTACTGGAGCAGGAATTGAAGGGGCTGGTGTTTCGTACCATTCAGGATCCACTGGTCGTATTTCACACGGTTCGTCTGGCGGAGATTGTGGGGGAAATCGCGGACCACGCGCAGAATGCCTCAGACCGCATGCGGACCATGATAGCCAAATAGCGACATATGGAAAGACCGCGCGACCATTGCATCCGATGCGGTGAGTGTTGCCTCCGTTCAAGTCCTTCACTCCAGATCACCGACGCCCCCCTCGTATATGAAAGCGTAATCAAAAGATCCGACCTCTATACCGTCCGTGCTGGTGAGCTTGTCCAGGACAATATCCGGGACGAGCTGAAAGTAACTGATACGGAATTGATCAAAGTGAGAGAGAAGGAGTCCGGGAGAGGATGTATTTTTTACGATGACGCTGAAAAGAGATGCACCATTTACAGGCACAGACCAGCCCAGTGCAAAGCCTTAGCCTGCTGGGATGAGAGCGAATTCATGCGGGTTTATGCCAAACCCAAGGCAGGCAGAAAAGAGATCATCCACGACCAGACCCTTTTGCG
>JAUWPC010000115.1 GCA_030611815.1 Desulfobacteraceae bacterium | reverse complement strand
GTAACTCGACATTGTTTTAAGGAGGTGACTATGGACAAAAAAATAAAAAAGGCCGGGGTAATCGGCGCCGGGGTAATGGGCGCCACCATTGCGGCCCAGTTGGCCAATGTGGGGATCGAAACGGTCCTGCTCGATATTGTTCCCCCTGAACTGACAGAGGGCGATAAGAAAAAGGGGCTTACAACGGAAAGCAGAGATTTCAGGAATAAGTTTGGCCGGAATGGACTGGAAGGCGCGTTGAAATCGAAGCCCGCCTCCTTCTATATCCCTGAAAATGCCAAGCTGATTTCCATAGGAAATTTGGAAGACGATCTCGAGCTGTTCAAGGGAGTTGACTGGATCATAGAAGTGGTAGTGGAGAGATTAGACATCAAGCAGCGTGTTTTTGAAAAGATTGAATCAGTTTTGACACCCGGAACCATAATTACCTCCAACACATCAGGGATACCGGCTAAAGAGATGTGCGAAGGCCGCTCAGAGGACTTTAGAAAACATTTTGCCATTACCCACTTTTTCAATCCGCCGAGATTTATGAAGCTTTTAGAGATAGTACCGGGACCGGACACCCTTCCTGAAGTGGTCGACATCCTGGCCGAAGTCTGCGAGAAAGTGGTTGGCAAAGGCATCGTTTATGCCAAGGACACCCCTAATTTTGTGGCCAATCGAATCGGCACATTCAGCATGTTTTCAGTCATGAATGCCATGATAGATTTAGGCCTGACAATCGAAGCAGCAGACAAGCTTACCGGACCTGTGGTCGGGAATCCCAAGAGCGCTTCCTTCAGAACCGCGGATCTGGTCGGTCTTGATACGCTCCTTCATGTGGCAGACAACGTGTACGAAGGGACCCCTGATGATGAAAGACGTGAGATGTTTAAGGCCCCCGAGTTCATTTCAGCAATGGTTGAGAAAAAGCTCTTGGGCGAAAAGACCAAACAGGGCTTTTACAAAAAGAGCAAGGACAGTGAAGGGAAGAGGGTGATCCTCTCTCTCGATTACGAAACCCTGGAACATACACCGCAGGAAAAGGTGAAATTTGCCTCATTAGAGGCAGCCAAAAACATTTCCGGCACAGGCGAAAAAATCAAATCCCTTTTCTACGCAAAAGATACGGCAGGCCAGTTCACCTTCAAGACCTTGGCAGAGACCCTCATCTATTCTGCTAACCGGATCCCTGAAATCGCCGATGATATCGTCAATATTGATAATGCGTTGAAATGGGGCTTTGCCCGGAAGTTAGGTCCGTTTGAAACGTGGGATGCCATAGGCCTTGGCAAATCTGTTGCCAAGATGAAGGAGGCCGGTTACGAGATCCCCGCATGGGTTGACGAGATGCTTTCCGACGGGAAGGAGTCATTTTATAAAAAGGAGGCTGGGGCCCTCTATTTTTATGATATTCCTTCCAAGGACTACAAAGAGGTGCCGACCAAGCCGGGCATCATCCTTTTGCCCTCGCTCAAGGATCAGAAAAAGGAAGTGGCTGCAAACACGGGCGCTTCACTTATCGATATCGGTGACGGCGTTGCCTGCCTGGAATTTCATGCCAAAATGAATGCCATTGGCGAAGATATCATTTCAATGTTTCAAAAATCAGCCGATATAGTTAACAAGGATTTTGAAGGTCTGGTAATTGCCAATCATGGCACCAACTTTTCCGTTGGAGCCAACCTGCCGATGGTCCTGTTTGCAGCTCAGGAAGAGGAGTGGGACGATCTCGATTGGGCCATTAGGGGATTGCAGGACTCGTTGATGAAGCTCAAGTATATGGACAAACCGGTTGTGGCCGCCCCCGCCGGAATGGCCTTGGGTGGAGGTTGTGAGGTGTGCATGGCTGCAGATTGTGTGCGGTATTCCGCAGAGACCTATATGGGTCTTGTGGAAGTGGGGGTAGGCGTGATTCCTGCCGGAGGTGGATGTAAGGAACTGCTCATCCGGAATACAGAGCATCTTTTCGAGGTTCAAAAGGGAGGGATCTACCCGAAACAGATCGAAATGATGCCATTTATTGCCAGGGCCTTTGAGACGATTGCCATGGCCAAAGTATCCACCTCGGGACAAGAGGCGGTTAAGATGGGTTATCTGAGACCGACCGACAAGATGTCAGTGAACCGGGACTACCTCATAGAAGACGCAAAAAAGACCGTTCTGGCAATGAATATAGAGGGTTATGTCCCTCCACGGCCTAAGAATGAGATACGCGTACCCGGTGAAGCTACCTTTGCCATGATTAAACTGGCTCTCTGGACCATGCACGAGTCAGGCTATATCACCGATCATGACGTAACGGTCTCTACCAAGGTGGGATATGTCCTGTGCGGCGGGAATGTATTGGCCGACACAAAGGTAACAGAACAATATCTCTTAGACCTGGAGAGGGAAGCCTTCCTGAGCTTGTGTGGCGATCCCAATACCCAGGCCAGGATTCAGCATATGCTGACTACGGGTAAGCCGCTTAGGAATTAAATCACTGAACATTTATTATTGCCCATTTGGCATTTGGCTGTTCACAAATGATAAATGATAAGGGAGGAAGATATTATGAAAGAAGCCGTAATTGTTGCCGCCTGCAGGACGGCAGCCGGAAGGGCCCCTCGAGGAATATTAAAGGATACCCGACCTGAGCATATGGGTTGTACTGTCTTGGGTGATCTCTTAAAAAGGGCCGGAGATTTAGACCCGATGCTTATCGACGATGTGATTATCGGATGCACTTTCCCAGAGTCAGTTCAGGGTCTCAACCTTGGAAGAGTCCTGGTGATGTCCATGGGCTGGCCGGATAGAATTCCCGGAATGACCGTTAACAGGTTCTGTTCTTCCGGGCTTCAGGCCATTGCCATCGGGGCTGAAAAAATCATGTGTGGGTTTGCCGATGTGGTGATTTCCGGTGGTGTGGAGAGCATGAGCCAGATCCCCATGGGGGGGAGCATGATGTATCCGAACCCGGCATTGGTGGAGATGAGGCCGGGTGGGTTTACCGGCATGGGCCTTACTGCGGAAAATGTTGCCGAACGTTATAATATAGGTAGAGATGAGCAGGATGAATTCGGCGCTAAGAGCCAGCAGAAGGCGGAGGCTGCCATCAAGGCGGGGCGTTTCAAGAGCCAGATTGTCCCCTTGACGGTAAAAAGACAGAAGCAACTGCCTAACGGGCATTTTGAATATGAGGAGTTTATTTTTGATACAGACGAGGGAATGCGGCCAGGGACGACCAAGGAGGGTATTTCCAAGATTCGCCCGGCGTTTAAACCGAATGGGTCCGTCACTGCCGGTAACTCTTCACAGACAAGTGATGCTGCAGCAGGGGTTGTGTTGATGTCAAAAGAGAAGGCCAAGGAATTGGGGCTCAAGCCGATGGCCACCTTCAGGTACCATGCGGTAGAGGGCTGTGATCCGGAAGTCATGGGCGTAGGACCGGCCGTTGCTATCCCGAAGGTCCTCAAGATCGCAGGGATGACCCTGGATCAGATGGAATTGATCGAACTGAACGAGGCATTTGCCGCACAGGCCATCTATTGTATCAAGGAACTCGGGATCAATGAAGAGATCACCAACGTGAACGGCGGCGCCGTTGCCTTGGGTCACCCGTTGGGCTGCACAGGGGCAAAGCTGACCACCCAGTTAATTTATGAAATGCAGGAGAGAAAAGTGCGGTGGGGACTGGTCTCAATGTGTATCGGTTTCGGCATGGGCGCTGCAGGGATCTTTGAGATTGAAGACTATTAAAACGATTGTCGATTGTTGATTGTTGATTGTTGATTGAAGTGGTTAGGCTTTTAGTCGAAAATCGTGAAAGGAGCGATAAAAATGGGAGATAACAGGATTTTTGCAGGGGGAGAGTTTTTGATCACGGATGTGGCCCCTGAGGAGGTATTTACTCCTGAGGATTTCACCGATGAACACAGAATGATTCTTGAGACAGCCAACGACTTTGTTGAAAAAGAGATTTATCCCAATATCGATAATCTTGAAAAAAAGGATCACGAACTGGTCCTCTCTCTCTTAGGAAAGGCTGGAGAGTTGGGGCTCCTTGGCACTGATGTCCCCGAGGAGTACGGAGGCTTAGGGTTAGACAAGGTGAGCACCACCGTTGTGGCTGAGGCCATGGGTACTGCCGCCGCATTCGGGGTGGTCTACGGCGCCCATACCGGGATCGGGACCCTCCCAATAGTCTATTTCGGCAATGAAGAGCAGAAGCAGAAGTACCTTCCCAAACTGGCGTCCGGCGAGTGGTGCGGGGCCTACTGCCTCACCGAATCCGGCGCAGGCACGGACGCATTGAACGCAAAGACGAAGGCAGTCCTCTCTGAAGACGGAAAGTATTATATCCTGAACGGAGAAAAGCTGTTTATTACCAACGCGGGTTGGGCCAGCAGCTTCATCGTTTACGCCAAGGTTGATGGCGAACAATTCACAGGCTTTATAGTCGAGAAGGACTTCCCTGGTGTTTCTACAGGCAAAGAAGAGGAGAAGATGGGGATGCACGGATCCTCCACCCGGCCGGTTATCCTCGAAGATGCCCAGGTCCCGGTTGAGAACGTACTCTTTGAGATCGGAAAGGGTCATAAGATAGCCTTCAATTCCCTCAATATCGGACGCTGGAAATTGGGCGCGTCCGCAGTGGGGGGATGCAAGAGATGCGTGACAGCGGCCGTGAAATATGCAAACGGCCGGATCCAGTTCAAGGTGCCGATCAGCTCATTTGGCATGATCAAGACCAAGTTGGCCAATATGGCGATCAGGACTTATATGAGTGATAGCATGATGTACCGTCTGGCCGGTATGTTTGATGACAAACTTGTAACCCTGGATGCCGATGCCAAGAAGAGCGGTGCAGAGAAAATTAAGGTGATTGAGGAGTATGCCCCGGAATGCTCCATAACCAAGGTATATGGTTCCGAGGTCCTTGATTACTGTGTTGATGAGTATGTCCAGATCTTAGGGGGATATGGGTTTTGCTCAGAATATCCTGCTGAGAGGTATTACAGGGATTCCAGGATCAACCGGATCTGGGAGGGGACCAATGAGATTAACAGGATGCTGATCCCCGGGACAATGATGCGGCGGGCCGTAGGAGGCCGGCTCAATCTGTTCCCCGCTGCCCAGGCCATTGCCGGAGAACTGATGACCTACTCACCTCTCTCGGTGCAGTTGCCGGATACACCTCTTGCACTCCAGGAACATATGCTGAAGATGACCAAGAAGATAGGCCTCATGGTGGCCGGAGTAGCCGCCCAGAAGTTTGGGCAGAACTTAGCCAAGGAACAAGAGGTATTGGCGATACTTGCGGATATCATGATCGAGATCTTTGCCATGGAGAGCGGTCTTTTGAGGACCATTAAAATCATTGACAAGGAAGGGGAAGAAAAGGCAGAATATCAGATAGCTGCGGTCAAGTCCTATGTGGATGATATTATTCCTCAGATAGAAACCTGGGCCAAGCAGGTCATCGCCTATGTGGAAGAGGGTGATATGCTTCGCACCCAGTTAGCCGGTATCAAAAAGCTGGCCCGTTATCAGCCCATTGATGGAGTTAGTCTCAAGAGGGCCATAGCCGACAGGATTATAGATCTGGAAGCATACCCCTTTTGATTGTTGATTGTTGATTGTTGATTGACGATTGATGATTGAAGGCTTATATTTTAGAGAATGAGCATTATGAATAAAAGAGGATCTGTTAAAGCAGGTCCTCTTTTTAATTGGAAACGAGGTTTTTCAGAAAGTGGATGAGATTCAGAACTTAAGAAATATCGGTATCAGCGCACACATCGATTCGGGTAAAACAACCCTTACAGAAAGGATATTGTACTATACCAAGCGGATCTTTGCCATTCATGAGGTCAAGGGTAAAGATGGGGTGGGCGCGACAATGGACTCCATGGAGTTGGAAAAGGAGAGGGGGATCACCATTACCTCCGCCGCCACCCACTGCGAATGGAAAGGGCATAGAATAAATATCATAGACACGCCCGGGCATGTGGATTTTACCATTGAAGTGGAGAGGGCTTTAAGGGTCATGGATGGGGCAGTCCTGATACTCTGTTCCGTCGGGGGGGTTCAATCACAGTCGATCACGGTTGACCGGCAGATGAACCGGTACCAGGTCCCACGAATCGCTTTTATCAATAAATGTGACCGGTCCGGCGCTGATCCTTACAGGGTTGTGGATCAGTTACGTCAAAAATTGAACCATAACGCTGTTCTCATGCAGATACCCATAGGTCTTGAATCCAAGCTTTCCGGAGTGGTTGATCTCGTATCCATGAAGGCCCTCTACTTTGAAGGACCCAATGGTGATGAGATCAGGGTCGATGAAATCCCCGACACCATCATTAATGAAGCCCTATCCAAGAGAGAAGAGATGTTAGATGCGGCGTCCATGTTTTCAGATGATCTCATGGAGTCCATTTTCGAGGAGAGTGTTACCCCGGATCTGATCTATGAAGCAGTGCGAGAGGGTACTATTTCAAGACAACTAACCCCTGTATTTTTAGGTTCGGCTTACAAGAACATCGGCGTTCAGGCCGTACTCGACGGGGTAAACAGATACCTCCCGTCGCCCATGGATGTAAAAAATGTCGCACTTGACATTGACAGGGATGAGACCGAGATCTCCCTTGAAACCGATCCGGATAAGCCGGTGGTGGCCTTGGCATTTAAGTTGGAGGTAACACCCTACGGGCAGTTAACCTATCTCAGGATATATCAGGGTTCAATTAGCAAAGGAGACGAAATTATAATTACCCGGACAGGGAAAAAGATCAAGGTGGGCCGCCTTGTGAGGATGCATGCAGACCAGATGGAGGACCTGACATCAGCCCGTGCAGGCGATATCATGGCGCTCTTCGGTGTGGAATGTTATTCCGGAGACACCTTCACCGGCGGGGGCATGAACTACAGTATGTCTTCCATGTTCGTGCCTGAGCCGGTAATTTCGTTAAGCATTGCCCCTGAGGACAATAAGTCCCAGAACAACATGTCAAAGGCCTTAAACCGATTTGTCAGAGAAGATCCCACCTTTAAGTCCTATGTGGATCAGGAATCGGGCGAGACCATCATATCCGGCATGGGAGAGCTCCATTTAGAGGTCTATGTGGAGCGAATGAAAAGAGAATTTAATGCCGAGGTCGTTACCGGCATACCCCAGGTCGCATACCGGGAGGCTATCACTAAACAGGCGGCATTTGATTATACGCACAAAAAGCAGACGGGTGGTTCCGGCCAGTTTGGCAGGGTGGCAGGTTTCATGGAGCCCTCTGAAGAAGCTGCTTATGAGTTTGTCAATAAAATAAAGGGCGGCGTTATCCCCACTGAATATATCCCTTCCGTGGATAAGGGGTTTCAGTCCTGTCTCAAGAAAGGGCTTACCATCGGCTTTCCAGTTGCCGGGATGAAGATCACCGTGAATGACGGTAAATCCCACAGTGTGGATTCGTCAGAGCTCGCCTTTACCCAGGCAGCCATCGGGGCCTTCAAGCAGGCATATATGAAAGCCAGACCGGTTATCCTTGAGCCGCTCATGAAGGTGTCTGTGGAAGGCCCTTCCGAGTTTCAGGGAAATGTAATGGGCTCAATAAATCAACGCAGGGGACTGATTACAAGTTCCACTGAGGACGGGAATTTTACCACCATCGATGCTGAAGTCCCATTAGCAGAGATGTTCGGTTATGCGACCGTGCTCAGGTCCCTGACCCAGGGGAGGGCGGAATTTACCATGGAGTTTCAAAAATATTCGAAAGTTCCTGAGGCCCTGTCAGAGGAGCTAAAATCAAACCTAAGGAAGAAATCCAAAGGAGAGAAGAAATCGTGAAAGATTTTATTTCGGTAAGTCCGCTAAAGATCTTGGAAAAATCGTCTCACCAGGGGTTAGGACCGGGAAACTTAGGTGTCCTTGTGGCCCGGGCCGGGGTTGGCAAGACCGCCTGCCTTATTCATATCGCATTTGACAAGATCTTTCGTAAGGAAAAACTGGTCCACATTTCTCTTGAAGAGGGTCCGGAGAAGGTTGCCTCCTATTACAACGTCATCTACTATGACCTGGTAAAGGCCTTGAACATAGAAGATGACTATGAGTACAGAGTCCTTATGGAGAGAAACAGAATGACCCTCGCTTACCTCAACCAGAGCTTCGACTTAGAGCGCCTTGAGGCCAACCTCAAAAACCTGACAGAACGGCTCGACTTCAAGCCCGACACCCTCATCGTCGATGGCCTTGATTTTGAAAAGGCCGAAAGAGAGGTGTTTGAAGGCCTTAAGAAGATTGCACTGGAGTTTCAGACAGAGATATGGTTCTCAGCCCTTTCGCACCGCCATATTACAGAAACAAACGAGAGCGGCATCCCTTATCCGTGCGATAAATTTGATGACCTGTTTAGTATTATTATCCAGTTACAGCCGGAGCAGACAGGCGTCTTCTTGAAGCTCCTAAAGGACCACGACAGGTACCATATCCCGGAAAATAGCATCAGGCTGGATCCGAATACCTTTTTGGCGCTGGATTAGACCGGGGGACAGAAGTGCCTAAAGTTGTGGTGCGCCTTCAGGGATCTATTTTCGAATGTGTGTCTATAGGGTTTTCAATGTTGAAATAGAGAACAAGTAACGATGATTGTCAACTGCCAGGAGCATCGGAAATCGATGGAGCTGCTCGGTCTCAAGTTGAGGCTGAAAGAGGGTATCACTGATCCGGAGGAGAGGGACGAGGTAAAAAAAAGGATCACCGTCCTCCAAAAGGAACTGAAACTCGATTAGAAGTCCTTTGAACTGTCCAACATCAACGTGACTGGGCCGTCGTTAATAAGAGATACATCCATCATCGCCTGGAACTCTCCGGTTGCCACATCAATCCCTTTTTCTTTCAAAAGCCCGATAAAACGCTCATAAAGCTCTTCTGCCTTTTCGGGCCGGGCAGCGCGGACAAATGAAGGTCTCCGCCCCTTTCGGCAGTCCCCCCACAGGGTGAATTGAGAAACCACTAAGGCAGAGCCCCCGGTATCAATCAGAGAAAGGTTCATAAGATCCTCTCTGTCCGGAAAGATCCTCAGATGGGCTATCTTATTGGCTAAATACTCACAATCTTTTTCAGAATCATCCTCACCCACACCCAAAAAGATCAGCAAGCCCGGACCGATGGCCCCTACCCTCTTCCCCCCAACTTCCCCCTTTGCCTCTTTTACCCTTTGAACGACAGCTCTCATAGATACTGACCTCGTAACCCGGATAAACCGGAAAAGTGCCTAAAGTGAGCTAAAGTGCCTAAAATGCCTAAAGTTATGGAGCGACCAACACATAAATAGTTCCAAATATCAACTGTGGAGAATCCCGCACTATGCTGGACTGAAATCAAACAACCTGAAGAATTTGAATGACCATTCGTTCTCCGGAAACCCCTTATATTACGGGGCTTTGCCGGAACTGAAAAAAACTTCTTGTGGTTTTTGCACAAGATTTAATTGTTAACAATGGTTGAATGGAGCCAAATTGAGGGGTTGCGAAATGAGGAATTGGGGAGCCCTTGAAGCCTGTAACCGGTTGAAATGGCGGAGAGAGAGGGATTCGAACCCTCGGTAGAACTTGCGCCCTACACTCGCTTAGCAGGCGAGCGCCTTCAGCCGACTCGGCCATCTCTCCTCAGATCTCAAACCCTTTATACACGATTCAGAGGTATTTTGCAATGTTTTTCATCCCGCCTATATTTGTGCCATATGGGATTGAGAGGTTGATTCCATCCTGATGGGTCTGATAGCTTCAAAAACAGGGCAATGGAAGGAGGGCGTAGCCCGACTGGAATTGCCCTGTTTTTGGAACCTCAACTCAGAAAGGGTTATCATGATCAACAATTCTTCTCTCAATAAATGGCGCCGTTTAGCTC
>JAUWPC010000419.1 GCA_030611815.1 Desulfobacteraceae bacterium | reverse complement strand
TGTGTATTCACAGGTTCATCGATGAGTCGACCGAGGTCGCTCAATCTAACAGTGCTCAGCGCACCGGCGCGAATCTGAATGTGGTCATAGTCCCAGAGGATTTGCAAATGGTCCACGGTCGCCCAAAAACCCCGTTACTCTTAAGAAATGGAGAGCGGGGTTTTTGTATTTTGCCGCCCCGGGAAATACCCATGGCAAAAGATATGGGGTCGAGAGATTGGCGGAGACATAACAGAAGCGCTTGAAGCCTATGATTTGAAACCTGCTTTGTGGCCTAAACACACAGATTTTGTCAGGGAGCTTGCTGCTTTATAAGGCTACGAGATTAAGCAGTTATGGGGAATTACAAGACCACGAAACATACGTAATTCACCAAAAAGGATCAACAAAATTTTTCTTGGTTTAACAAAGTTCCCTAACAAGGAACTTTTTACTTGACAAACATCTGGGAACCAATTAAATTATGCATGTCATCAAACGAAAAACCCTTATTGAATTTTATAATCAATCCGACTATCAGGACGCAAAAGGTCCGTTGGAGGCTTGGTACTACGAAGCGCGACATGCCCAGTGGGCATCACCGGCAGATGTAAAGGCTATGTATGGCTCCGCCAGCATTCTCAAAGACAACCGGGTTGTCTTCAATATCGCGGGCAATAAATACCGGCTGGTGGTAAGAATCAACTATAACTCGAAAACCGTGTTTGTGCGTTTTATCGGGACCCACAAAGAATATGACGAAATCGATGCGGAGGTGATTTAAATGATGAACCGCCTCATAAAAACAGAGGAAGATTATGAAAAAGCCCTATCCCGCATTGAAGTACTCATGGGCGCCAAACCTGACACTCCCGAGATGGATGAGCTGGAACTGCTGACCGCTCTTGTGGAAATGTATGAAGACCGGCATTATCCTATCAGCCCGCCCGATCCGGTGGATGCCATCAAATTTAGGATGGAGCAGCTCGGGTTTACCCAAAAGGATATGGTTCCCTTTATGGGAAACAAGAGCAAGGTTTCTGAGGTGCTGAACCGGAAAAGGCCGCTGACGCTTGCCATGATGCGGGCGTTGCACGAAGGTTTGGGGATTTCAGCAGAAGTTCTGCTCAAGGAACCTGGGGCCGCTTTTCCGGAAAGCATACCGGATATAGATTGGCCTCGGTTTCCCGTGGTGGAGATGGCAAAGCGGTGTTGGATACCCAAGCTACCTGATCTTAAGGTGAGGGCGGAGGAGGTAATTCGTGATTTCATAGAAAAGGCTGGAGGAATGGAATCCGTTTCATCGGCCTTCTTGCGTCAGGGAAAAAAGGGGCGGTACAACGCCAAGACGGACCCCTATGCGATTACGGCTTGGTTTATCAGGGTGCTGAGCCTTGCCCGCCAAACACCTTTGAGGTCTGAGTATGTCAGGGGGTCACTCAAGTTAAATACAATGCGTGAAATCGCGCGACTGAGTTATTTCGACAATGGTCCTCTGCTGGCCAAAGAGTACCTGGATAAACAGGGCATTCATCTTATTGTCGTGCCTCACTTGCCCAAGACTTATCTGGATGGCGCAGCCATGTCGCTGCCGGGCGGAACACCGATCATAGGCCTGACGCTTCGCTACGACCGTATTGACCATTTCTGGTTTTGCCTCCTTCACGAACTGGCGCATGTGGCCAGGCACCTTTCGGCAGCCGAACCGATCATTGTTGATGACCTGGACCTTCGTGGACACGACGTCGAAGCCGAAGACAAAATCGAAAATGAGGCCGATGATCTGGCGCGGAATGCGCTGATTTCCGACAGGATTTGGAATAAGAGGCCGATTGGCCCGAAAGCGACCACTGAAAAGCTATATGCGTTGGCAGAGAAGTTGAAGATCCATCCCGCGATTATCGCCGGAAGAATCCGATTTGAGCGGAACAACTATAGGCTGTTGTCCAGGCAAGTAGGCAGGAAAGAGGTTCGAAAGCATTTCGCGCAAAGCTGTCAGGAGGAAGCGGCGTGATGGGGGTAGACAGGGTATCCAGAGTTTACCGGGAAAACAACCCGTAACTCGTAACCCGTAACGCCCAACCAGTACCCA
>JAUWPC010000083.1 GCA_030611815.1 Desulfobacteraceae bacterium | reverse complement strand
CGTGATTCTTTTCCATATAATAATCGCCAAGGCCATTCAGGAACCGGCCACCCATCCCGACCAGGGCGTTGAAACCCGGAGCAGCAAAGCCCTTGGGTAGCAATGTCATGCGCATATATTCCATGTTGGTGAGAGCGGCCCCAGCATTCAGGGCCATTATCTGGCCGTCTCCCGTATCAAAGGGGCACAGCCAGGTGTTGAATGGATTAATACGTGGGTTTTCATACAAGCGATTGGTGTTTCCTGTGGCAATGACAGCGGCCTTGGACTGGATAACGTAAAAATCCCCACTGCGGATGTGGAAACCTATTCCACCTACCACTGCTCCCTCATGAGTCAATAGATCCACCATCATGACCTTGTCTAAGACCGTACATCCAAGCTTTCGCACCGCCTTTCCCAGCCGGGGTTTGAGCCTTTTTCCGTTAAAATTTATCCAGTAGGTGCCTGGCTGACCCATGGAACTGGTTCTGTAAAAAGATCCGTCGGTTTGGGTTAATGGATTACCTATGCGAGCCATCCGGTCTATTGCATCGGGCAGTTCCGCACAATACACAGATTCTATGATGGAAAGGTGGCCTGTGCCTCGGCCCACCTTGTTCACATAGGCTAAGAAGGCCTCCTCGGTATCCCATTTCTGACCTTCATTGAGATAGGCCATGAAGTGATCCACTCCTCCCCCAACGTCGCCGCTTCGGTCTATGTTCCCCTTGTCAGTTATAATGACCTTCGCCCCTTTTTCAGCGGCAGCCATGGCAGCATTGGTACCGGCCAAACCCCCACCAATAATCAAGACATCTGTTGACAGCTCAATAACTTCCATTTGCGTACTCCATCATTTGACACCCATGTAAAAAGTTCTTTTTTACATGGATTTAGGAATTTAGGGATTCAGGAATTGCGAATTATTGTGAATGGTTAGGCCTAAGGGCGTTATTCCAAATCTTGAAGTTTTCGTTCGGACACTATTTATCATTTATCCCCATTAATCAACCTTAAGATATTGCCCGAGTAGATCATCTCCTTTTCCGCCTGCGGGATATCAAGGCCCTCAATGGAGGTAATGGCTTCCCGAATATCTCCGATGACATGAGGATAATCGGAGCCTAATACTAAGTGGTCGGCTCCAACAAAGGCATGGGCGCACATCAGTGCTGGTTCGAAAAAGCTGACCGTATCATAGTAGAAGCGCTTCAAGTATTCCTTTGCCGGACCGGAGATATTTTCTCTGCATTCTGGATATGCCTCATAACAATTCTGTATTCGTTCTGCTAAGTAAGGAATGGCGCCACCCAAATGGGATACGATGAACTTGAGGTCCGGAAAACTATCCGTCACTCCTCCCATGATCAATCGCACCACAGCAACACAAAGGTCCATTTCAAAGCCTATCATAGGCGCAAGGCGATAGTCCCTGTATGTTTCTTTGTCCTGCGGAGCTCTCGGGTGTATGTGGATGGGAAGATTGTAGTGTGACATACGCTCGTAAAAGGGGTAGAGGAGTTCATTGTCCAGTCCGATGCCGTTGATGTTTGAGCCTATACAGGCGCCCTTGAACCCCAGTTCGTCGATACAACGGTCCAGTTCCTTGACGGTTCGGCCGGGGTCCAGAAAGGGGAGCGTGGCAAATGCCATGAACCGGTTCGGGTGATCATTGCAGATCTCTGAAAACTCGTCATTGACCACCCTGGCAAGGGTTTCAGCAGTCTCGATAGGAAATATATCCACACTCGGAATGGAGAGGGTCAGGATCTCCATATGGAAACCTGCCTGGTCCATATCTTCTATCCGCTTGCTTATATTGCTCATGGGAGGCGTGATGGTAACCACCCTGTTACCATGCTGGACAAGGATCGGCCTCTCCCACTCATCTTTCTCCACGCTGATACCGGCAGCCTGGCCCTCGGTTTCTAAACGTTTTAAGAATTTTGCAGGGTAAAAATGGTTATGAACGTCGATTTTCATATCTGATTTTCTCCTTGTGGCTTATTTTTTCCCAAAGTTTTCTGCTGCCTCGCTTCAAGGACCTGTTTGAGCAGGAAAAACCCTATGAAGGCGAGGCCTGCTACCCTGGTTATGGGATTTGGTATGAACACGCAGATTCCGCTCAGGGCAAGAAGGACATTTTCCCATATCCTGAGTTTTTTAAGGAAATAGCCTTCAAAGGCCGTACCTATTGCGATTGCGCCCAGTGTTACAAAACAGAAAGCCAATATTATTTCCAAGGGGGACCCGATCATCAGGATTCCCGGGTTAAACACAAATGCCCACGGGACCAGATAGGCTGCAAAGCCTAATCGCATGGCTCGAAAACCTGTCCTGAATGGACTTCCGCCGGAAATGCCTGCGGCAATGTATGCGTCCACACATACCGGTGGGGTAATAAACGAAAGGCAGCCAAAATAGAAGAGGAACATGTGGGCTGCAATTGGCTCTACTCCGGCCTTTATCAGTGCGGGGGCAAGCAGAACAACCGTCAGTATATAAACGCCTACTGCGGTCATCCCCATACCGAGTATGAATGCGGCGAGCCCGATCATTATCAAAAGGGCCATCAGATTGCCGCCGCTTATAATGAGGATCTCAGAAGTGAACGTCGTTCCGGCCCCGGTCATCTGTATGGACCCAACAAGGATGCCGATGGCCGTGCAAAGGGGTATTATCGGCATCATCCCCCTTGCTGAATCCTCTAATGCCAAAAGGAGTTTTCGCGGTGTAAGCCTGCTCTTCTTTTTAGCGAAGCTAACAACGATCAACGCCCCTAATGTGTACATTATTGATGTTTGTGCTGAATACCTGAGACCGCCCAAAAGGAACAGGAGGAGGGCAAAGGGGAGTAAAAACTGCCAGCCTTCTGCTAATGTCTTTTTAAGAGATGGCAGATTTTCCTTAGGCAGACCTTTGAGACCGATCTTGCACGCCTCCAGATCTACCTGCGCAAACAGGGTTGCATAGAAGGCAATGGCAGGCAAGAAAGCAGCAACACATACACTCCAGTATGTCATTTGGAGAAACTCGGCGATCAGGAAGGCCACTGCACCCATAACCGGCGGCATGAACATTCCGCCGAGGGAGGCAGTGGCCTCAATGGCGCCGGCGTAATTCTTTCCGTAGCCGGTTTTCTTCATCAGGGGGATGGTAATCTGCCCCGTGGTAGCAACGTTTGCGGCGGTAGACCCCGATATGGTCCCGAAGAAGGTGCTGGCAATAATGGCTGCTTTGGCCGCCCCTCCCCTCATAGAACCTGCAGAGGCGAGGGCGAGGTCAGTGAAAAACTGACTCGCACCTAAGGCCCTGAGAAATCCCCCGAAGATGATAAACCCGGCAACAATTGTAGATACAATGCCGATAATCATGCCCCAGATTCCCTCGCCACTCAGGAACATCCATCCGAACGCCATCTGGTACGAAAAACCTGTGCTGCGCAAAAAACCGGGAAAGAGGTTGCTGTAAACGGCGTAGAGAAAGGAGAAGATTATGATGCCGGACAAGATCCAGCCCACGGTTCTTCTGGCGGCTTCTATAACGGTCAGAAAAAGAAGGGCTGCCAGGACCATCTCATAGGGATAGCACATCAACCTCCCCTCCGCGACCAGGTCGTTGGCGTTGACAGCGACATATGAGCAACCGGCAATGATGATAATAATCGGGGCTATATCATACCATTTCAGGTTGCCCGGGGAACTTTTTTTTGCGGGAGAAATAATAAGCAGGGTCAGTATGCAGATCAATCCCGCACTGATGGCCCTGTGGGTGAGGGGATAGATGATTAGGCCTAAATAGAAGAAGAGATTGCACAGATAAGAAAGGGTGTATACGGACCATATGACACTTATGAGAAAGGCCAGTTTATATCTAAGACCTCTCTCTTTCCACTTGGCGCCAACTTCAAACTGCTCCATACTGCACCCTTTCTTAGTAGGGGTTAATCCCCTTCCTGCATTACTTCTTTCCTAAACTATCGATTATCTCCTTTTGCATTTTCAGCATCTTTACCTGATATGCTTCTGCTTCCTCTGACCACAATCCCTTTTCCTTGAAAAACCGGATTGCGCCCTCATGGTATGGGACGGCAAGGGCGACCGGTCTGTGTTTCAGGCTCCAGAATTTTGCAGCGGGATGGGAGCTCGCAAATTCATCCGAGTGCTCGAATATGGCCTTGTCTACACCATAAACCACATCAGGATTCGTTTTTGCCGAGGTAAACATGGCGTTTTGATAGCACATGGCATTGGGTACAGCGCTCTTGTTCCGGAAGCGGGGATCATTTGCCGGTATATCCGCAATGATGTAGCCTTCCATGTGCTTCGCAACGTATTCGGCCTGTTTTCTGGTTAGATTGATGAACCGGCACTCACCCTTGGCCTCATTTACCTGCATTACTGCGCCAGGGACAACCGGGTAGAGGATGGCATCTACCCTTCCCTCGATAAGACCCCTGATAGCCTCCTTTATGCTTGAAAACGCAAGAACAGCTTTTAGGTCGTCAAAGGTCAAACCCGCCGATGCAAGCTGGTTTTTTGCCATCTCCGTAAACATGGGGTTTGCTTTAAATTTTATATAGGCCACTTTTCCCTTGAGGTCGCTAATAGAACGTATTCCTTTGTCCGGAGTAGTCCAGAACATGAACATATAATCATGGCCTGCTGCAACAGTGCGAACAGGTTGGGGTCCCATCTTCGCATAGGAGCCACGACCTAAGAAGGCATTTAGTATATCAGGTGCGCTGTGATTGGCAAAATCGCACTTGCCCATTTTCATCATCGGCAACCATAGCTTGGGACCGCCCAATGGTTGAACAATCCAGTTCTCAATCGGCGTGTACTTTTTGACGGCCGTCCCTATGCCCACAAGTACCATATGGACCGAGGCGCCGGGCGCCGGTGAGATAACAGCCACATCCTTGGGCCACTCTCCGGACCAAACAGCGGTTGACATGAATAGGGAAATCACCATGGCCAAAAGAGACATTCTAACAACGCCGGTCCTTCTCAAAGTATGTCTTTGCTTCATCTCTACACCTCCTTAGTTTTTTAAAAATTAGCTTGAAACACCCGATTTACCCTTTTTGTTTATCA
Source organism: Desulfobacteraceae bacterium (assembly GCA_030611815.1). Taxonomy (GTDB): domain Bacteria; phylum Desulfobacterota; class DSM-4660; order Desulfatiglandales; family Desulfatiglandaceae; genus Desulfacyla. Next base: position 6,196 of record JAUWPC010000083.1, on the reverse strand, counting down.
ACCTCCTTTCCGCCAGCCTTCTTCTCCTGGTCTATAAAAGGCTGAAGACGGCGTCTGACTTCCAATAAATGTTTTTCAAGTAAATTAAGAGCCTTTTCTCGTTTTTTTTCTACAATGGCCTTCAGGATCTGCTCATGATACTCTACGACGTTACCCGATGTTTCGACATCCGGTCCGATGCGACTGAGGAAATCGGCAACCGCTGCCATAATCGTTTCAACGATGAGGACAAAAACATGATTCTTGGAGGCCTTTGCCAGGAGTTTATGGAACTGGAGATTTTCCTCTGTGGCGATTATGTTGTTTTCTATCTTTTTTTTCGCCCTATTGACACTTTCATGTAAGCTTCGGATATCTGAGTCGTCGATATAATCCATCACATAATTCAACACGACCCGCTCAATCTCCAGACGTGCTACTGTTAACTCCTCCAAAGAGATTTTTTTCATTCGAAAAGCATCCAGAAAGAGGGCGCTAATCGTATTTGAGATGGTATCCTTGATGATGGGACCACCGCTGCCCCCTCTATGGACAGTAATGAAACCGGAAAGTTCGAGAATGCGAAGGGCCTCTCTGATGGTCTGTCGACCTACGTTGAATTGCCGGGCAAGGTCTGTTTCCGAAGGAAGTTTGTCCCCGGGCTTGAGAATCCCATCAAAAATAAGGGTTTTGATTTTGAGAGAAACCTCTTCAAAGGCCCTCCTGTTTTTGATAGGGCTAAACAGGCTCTTATCAGTGTTCATTGTATGACTCCAGATAATTTGTCAGACAATCTGAGTATACGACTAAGCCAAACAGTGATGACTGTCAAGAAAAAAATAGTAAGGAGCTTCGTTGGTAAAAGAGTTATGCTTAAGCAATTCGATTGACAGCCGCTCAGTGCAATGGTAACAGGACGTCGGAACATTAACGGCTTTATAAGGAACTTATTTACTCCTCATTCCTCAGAAAGGAATTCACTTATCTATGAATCTAATTATGGTAATCCACTGCCACCAGCCCGTGGGCAATTTTGACCACGTTTTTGATATGGCCCATGATAAATGCTACCGACCTTTGCTGGATCTGATTGAGGCTTACCCTGAGGTCAAGGTGGGTCTCCACTTCTCCGGTCCTTTGTTGGAGTGGCTTGAAAAGCGCCGGCCCGGCACATTAGAGCTTATGGCAGGCCTGGTCGCGAGAGGGCAGGTGGAACCCCTGTCCGGGGGATTCTTTGAGCCCCTGCTTGCCTCTATTCCAGTCCGGGATGCCAAGGGACAGCTCCTTATGATGAACGATTATCTTGAAAACCGCTTCGGATTCAAGCCGCGCGGGTTCTGGCTAACCGAGCGCGTCTGGGACCCGGCCCTTCCGCTGACGCTTGCCGGCACGGGAATGGAATACACAGTGGTAGACGACACCCATTTCTATTATGCGGGTCTCAGACCCGATGAAATCTATGGCCGCTACGTCACGGAAAAAGAGGGCCACACCCTGAGCCTCTTAGCCACGCCCATGACCATGCGTTACATTATACCCTTTAAACCGGTGGAAGAAGTCTTGAGTCATCTTCGGGGACTTGAAGAGGCAGGCCATAATGTAGCCCTTTACGGCGACGACGGTGAAAAGTTTGGGCTCTGGCCAGGCACCTATGAATGGGTCATTGAGAAGGGCTGGCTAAACAGGTTTTTCGCTTCCATAACCGACAACCGGGAGTGGCTGAAGACTATCCTTCCCGGAGAGTTTGCGACCTCAAGTCCACCCCTTGGTCGTATCTACCTTCCACAGGCCTCATACGAGGAAATGACAGAGTGGGCACTTCCACCTGAACAGGGTAGGGCGCTTGAAGAGATCATCTCTTCGCTCAAAGATCAGGGCCGGTGGGATGAGTGGCGTCCCTTTGTGAGAGGCGGGGTGTGGGACAACTTCTTGGTCAAGTATGATGAGGCCAACCGGATGCATAAGAAGATGCTCTTTTTGAGTGAGAGGGTTGGCCGGGACGATGAGGCCCGGGACTATCTCTGGCGGGCACAGTGTAATTGCGCGTACTGGCACGGGGTCTTTGGCGGGCTTTACTTAGGCCACCTGAGACGGGCCGTGCATGAAAATCTTATTAAGGCCCATGCCCTGATCATGGAAAAATCAGGGGATGACCTCCAGTTGCTGAGGCTTGACTTTGACAAGGATGGCGCCGAGGAGATCCTGGTTTCAAACCGGAGACTCAGCTTTGGTCTGGACCCTAACCGCGGTGGAGGGCTCTTTGATATCTGCCATCTAAGCCGTGCACTGAACCTGAGCGATACCCTTACCCGGAGGCCTGAGGCCTATCACCGGCACCTTAATGAAGCAAGAGAGGATAGGGGCGCAGGCGGTGAAGGGGTTGCATCAATACATGATCTGGGCGGGGCAGGGGATGAAGACCTTGCGGGCCTGCTCATCTTTGACAGGTATACAAAGGCATCTCTTTTAGACCACTTCCTGGAAGCGGAGGCCACTCCGGAAGGCTACGCAGTCAATGAATATCCCGAATCAGGGGATTTTGTGCAGGGGAGGTACAGGGTAGAAGAGGCGTCTGTTTCATCCGGGGAAGCTTTTATTGAACTCCGCCGAAGGGGCAGGGTTGATGGGTTAGATTTGGGGGTGAAAAAGACGATCAGGGCAGGAAAAGACTCGAGAGTGGTAGTTGACTATCAATTTGAGTGCCAGGGTAATGAGCCGATATCAACCCGATATGGGTGCGAATTCAATCTGACCCTTTATTCTGATAAGGATCAGGAGAGATACTATCGCATTCCTGAAACAGGGGGGCGGCGAGAGGTGCCTGAAATCGGCGAAGAGGAGGATCTGACCCGGTTTGAACTGGTCAATGGTCCGGATCGCCTCTGTGCTATCTTTTCCTTCTCCAGACCAGTCTCGGCCTGGTTTTTTCCGCTTATGACGGTATCAAAATCAGAAAAGGGATTTGAGCGTACCTACCAGGGCTCAAGCCTACTCTTCCTCCATCCCATAAACCTTACCCCAGGACAAAAAACCCGGTTTCAAATTCAACTGGAACTCAGGGAGTTATGATTTCCACTAATTCAGGAATTTAGGAATTGAGGGATTGCGAATTGATCTAAGTTGTTAGCTCTGAGGACATCTCTCTGAATCCGAGTCTTTGACTTTTCATGAGACCATCAGTTAAGAAACCTGTTTATTGGATCTGTAACGGAATCTGGGGCTAATCCTTCAGGAAAGGATCGGAAGTTGCTCCCTTGAAGATCAATTCGGGACTCTTTAAAAAGACCTTGTTGTCCGGAGGGACAGATTCGGTAATCCAGACATTGCCGCCGATCACCGAACGGGCGCCGATCACGGTCTCTCCTCCAAGTATGCTTGCCCCTGCATAGATGACCACATCATCCTCTATGGTGGGATGACGCTTCTTGTTTCGAAGGCTTTGGAGGGTCCCCTTGGGGAGGGAGATGGAGCCTAATGTGACGCCCTGGTAGATTCTTACGCGGTCTCCGATCTCGGTGGTTTGGCCTATTACGACCCCGGTACCGTGATCAATGAAGAAACTCTCACCGATGTGGGCCCCGGGGTGGATGTCGATGCCCGTCTCGCTATGGGCATATTCAGTCATTATGCGCGGGATCAGGGGAACGCCCTGTTCATAAAGCTGATGGGCCATTCGGTAGACCGTGACGGCTAAGAGTCCAGGATAACTGAAGATGATGTCGTCATAGCTTTGTGCGGCCGGGTCTCCTTCTCGGGCAGCGATAACATCCTTGGCAAGAGCCTTTCGCAACCCGGGCATTTCTTCAAGGAAGTTGATGGCGGCTTCATGGCCCCTTTCAAGGCACTGGGTGCAGGGTAGATCATAACGGAGACATTCATGGCGAATGGAAAGGGTAATCTGTTCGGCCAGGGCCTCAAAGAGTCCGGAGACCTCCTGTCCAAAGTAGTAACCGAGGTTGATTCTGTCCACCGGTGTGCTGATAAAATAGCCGGGAAAGAGTATCTTTCTAACCTTTTCAATTAGGGCAATGATCGATTCGCGTGAAGGAATGGGCTCCGGGCTCACATGCTCGAAGCAATCACTCCCCTCACAGGAGAGTACGAGTTGGTCAACGATGCCGGGGATTTCCCGCCGGTGCCGCTCCCTGCTCGACTCATCAATTTGGCATTGGTCTTCTTTTGGCACGCTCTTCATGGCATTTTCCTCATGTCCCCCCCTCTAACATACCTGACCTTCCGGTTTCCAAAAGGGAGAGAGTTCCCGCAGTCTTGCGATAATCGGCGGAATCTTATCTATCACGAAGTCGACCTCTTCCTCGGTATTATAAACGCTCAGGCTGAACCGTATGGATCCGTGAGCCATGGTAAAGGGTACGCCCATGGCGCGAAGCACATGGGAGGGCTGAAGGGACCCAGAGGTGCAGGCCGACCCGGAAGAGGCGCAGATGCCGAATTCATCCATGAGGAGGAGGATCGATTCTCCTTCAATGGATTCAAAGCTGATATTGGTGGTATTTGGAAGCCTTTCAGAAATACCACCGTTTACGCGGCTATTGGGAACCTGCCTCAATAACTCTGTTTCAAGTTTGTCCCGGAGGGCTTTGACCTTGGTGTTCTCTTCTTCCATACGGTTGACGGCCAATTCGCAGGCCTTGCCGAGTGCGATGATACTCGCCGTGTTTTCGGTCCCTCCCCGACGTCCCTGTTCCTGGTGTCCACCGATCAGAAAGGGGGAAAACTTGGTGCCCTTTCGGATATAGAGCACCCCGATCCCCTTGGGGGCATGCAGCTTGTGGCCGGAGATGGAAAGCATGTCAATGGCGCTGTTCTGAAGGTCTATCGGGATTTTGCCGACGGCCTGGACCGCATCTGTATGAAAGAGAATCTCCCGGTCCCTTGCCATTTGAGCGGCCTTTTCCACCGGAAAAATCACCCCGGTTTCATTATTCGCCCACATAAGACTGACGATCGCCGTATCCGGGGTGAGGCTCTCCTTGTATCGATCCATGTCTAATCGCCCCTCTTTGTCCACCGGGATCTCGGTCACGCGATAGCCCTGCTTGGTCAGCTCATTGCAGAGTACCTTTACGGCGGGATGTTCCACGCGACTGGTGACAATATGCATATTGTCTTTCCCTGTACTCAGGGCGGACATGATGGCCGTATTGTCGCTTTCAGATCCGCAGCTCGTGAAGATGATCTCCTCCGGAAAGGCGCCTAAGATGGCGGCTGCCTGCTCCCTGGCATCGCGGATATTGCGGGCAACCTGACCCCCAAAGATATATGCGCTGCTTGGGTTTCCATACTGGTCGGTGAGGAAGGGGAGCATTGCCTCTAATACTTCAGGCGCCACCTGGGTAGTGGCGTTATTGTCCATGTATATGGTTTTCATTCCGTTACCTCCTCAACGACCAGTTCCGGCCATACCAGCTCACGAAGCTTTTTTTCCACCAAATGGGTCAAGGTCAACTCAGAGGACTTGCAAACGGCACAGGCTCCGCGGGTAGCCACTAAAACGCGATTTCCGATCACGTCTATCAGCTCTATATCACCGCCATCCTGCTGCAGGGAGGGCCTGATTTCCCGTTCAAGGGTTTCCTCGATCATCCTGATTTTCCGGATGTTGGAGAGCTTCGGGCGTTTCGCCGGAGCTTCTTCTTCCCGAACCTTGGAAATAAGCTCCCGGATAGTGTCATGGCATGTCTCACAGCCACCCCCGGCCTTGGTATAATTCGTGACTTCTTCAACCGAAGAGAGATTATTTTCTCTAATCGCCTTTTCGATCTCCACATCGGTGACCCCGAAGCATTCACAGACGATCTCCCCCTCCTGTTCCTTTGGGGCCTCTCCTTTGTAGTTGGAAAGGGCTGCCTCAAGGGCCTGACGGCCAAGCACGGAGCAGTGCATCTTCTCCTTGGGAAGACCACCTAAGTAATCCGCAATCTCCTGATTGGTGACCTTTTCGGCCTCTTCCAGGCTCTTTCCCTTGAGCAGTTCGGTGAGGGCCGAGGCCGAAGCGATGGCACTGGCGCAACCAAAAGTCTGGAATTTTGCGTCTTCAATTGTGCCCTCGTCGTTCACCTTCAGGGTGAGTTTAAGGGCATCTCCGCAGGCCATTGAGCCCACTTCACCGACCGCGTTAGCATCCTCCACTTCCCCGGCGTTCCGGGGATTGAGGAAGTGTTCCTTTACCTTATCCGTATATTCCCACATAGGA
>JAUWPC010000407.1 GCA_030611815.1 Desulfobacteraceae bacterium | reverse complement strand
GAAATGGCTAAATATGTGATCGACAGGAAATTGGGGAGGGAAATAACCCGGGAAGAGGCGCGGGAAATCATCAAACAGACTGAAGAAGATGGCCTGGTACATTTTGTTGATAATGCCAAGGGCCATATCAAACATAACTGTAATTGCTGCGGGTGCGCATGCTGGAATGTGGGCACTATTAAAAGGAGGAAAATCCCGAGGGATGTGATAATGGCAACCTATTTCATCAGGGAAACAGATGAGGATGAATGCTCTGGCTGCGGTGAATGCGCTGAAATATGCCCGGTTGACGCCATCAATATAGAGAATGATCTGGCCCGCATTGACCAGGAATGGTGTATCGGCTGCGGCGTATGCGTGTCCAAATGTCCCACCGGGGCTGCGAAACTGAGGATGAGACCTGATAAAACAGGAGAGCTGCCGGCAAACAATTTTGACGAGCTACATAGAGCGATCCTGGATGAGAAGATCGCGGGAACCGGGTGATTTTGTCCGGTTAAGCCTGAAATAGATCCCCCCTAAATCCATGAGTTCCTTATGCGTCCCCTCCTCCCTGATCCGGCCATGATGCATTACCAGGATTCGGTCTGCCTTCCGGATAGTAGAGAGTCTATGGGCCACTATCAGGGTGGTTCTTGTTTTAGCCATTTGAGAGATCGCCTCCTGGATGAGCCGTTCTGTTTCAGGGTCCACACTTGATGTGGCCTCGTCCAAGATCAAGAGGCGGGGGTCGTTTGCCAATGCCCTTGCAAAGGAGAGGAGCTGGCGCTCACCCGCGGAAAGAGATGCGCCCCCTTCATCCAGCTCCTGTGCAAAACCATGCGTCAGCCTCTCTATAAAGGGACGGGCATTGGCCGTTTCCGCTGCATGACCAATTGCCTCACTGTTCAATTCCTCCCTGCCCAAGGAAATATTGTCCGCGAGTTTGCCGGCAAAGATGAAGACATCCTGCATGCAGAGGCTGACTACATCCCGGAGTTTGGCGTTGGACCATTCCCTCAGATCAATACCGTCTAAGGTTACCGAACCCTCATCCGGGTCATAAAACCGCTCAACAAGATTAACCACGGTTGTCTTTCCAGAACCGGTGGCGCCTACTATTGCGGCTGTTTCCCCCGGTTTCACCTCAAAAGAGATATTGTGGAGTATTCGACGGTCTTTCTCGTACCCGAAGGAAACCCTGTCAAAAACAAGATGCCCCCTTATATTAGCCTTTATCTTAGAAGGCGCCTTTGGCGATTCCGGCTCAGGGATTATCTCCTGGCTATCCATGAATTCGAATATACGTTCGGTGGAGGCCATGGCCAACTGCATAATATTGTATTTCTCGGAAATATCCCTGATCGGCTTAAAGAACATCTGGATATAACTGATAAAGGCTACCAGTGTGCCCAGGGTCAGCTCTTCCTGTACGACTTTTCCGCCTCCATGCCAGATAAGAAAGGCGACGGCCAGGGAAGCAAAGAGCTCCATTGCCGGCATAAAGAGGGCAAATACACGAATCTGTTTCATGCCTGCTAAGTAATTCTCATGATTGATCCTGGAAAAGGCCTCCATCTGGAATTTTTCCCTGACAAACAACTGTATGACCTGCATCCCGCTTATCCGCTCCTGCAAAAAAGCATTTATCTTCGCAACGGTGGCCCGGAGTTGTCTGAAGGCCTCTCTTGCCATTGAGCTGAAAATAAACGTAACGCAAAAAATGACAGGGAGAAGGGCAAAACATATGAGGGCCAGTCTCCAGTTGAGGTAGAGAAGGATTATCAAAATTCCGGTGAGGATGAACAGGTCTTTGAAAACTGTTATGAAGACAGACTTGAACATCTCGTTGAGGTTTTCGATGTCGTTGGTCACCCGTGTAACCAGACGGCCGACCGGGTGCCGGTCAAAAAAGCGTAAAGATTGGGATTGCATCCTGCTGAAAAGACTTAGTCGTATATCCAGCATAATTCGCTGACCTGTGAATTCAAGGATGTAGTATTCTATATAACCGATCCCCAATGACAAGAGGAGTAAGAAGAAAAAAATGGCAGCGATCAGGGTTACGCCATGCACGTCCTTGGCCCTGATTTTCAAAATCGTTTTTTCGGGGAGACGTTCGAGGAGATTGTACGGAATCAGGAAAGAGCCATCTGTCATCTCATCAACAGCCTTTCGATCTTTTCCTAAAAGCCCCTCTATTTTTACGCCAGGCCCGACTCGGTAGAACCGCTCAGATGACAAAAGCCCCTGGGTCCTGAGGAGGTGTAGATCCGCGGGGTCTATCTTTTTTATGTTGAGGTTGGAGATGTAATACACAGAATGAACACTGTTTGTCTCTAACAGATGACTATACCTCTTTCTAAGATCACGATAGGCCGGATCTGTTAACCTGCCTGAGTCAACTCGATACCACGAAGCCACGATGTATTGATCAATGGCGATTTTGGTAAGATAGGGAACAGTCAGGGCAAATAGGGTAATCAGAATCGAGAGCAGGAGACCAAGGGTAATTCTCTTTTGATATGGGATAGCAAAATGGGCAAGTCTCTTCAATAGCCTGAAATTATAAGGCTTGCCTAATTG
>JAUWPC010000279.1 GCA_030611815.1 Desulfobacteraceae bacterium | reverse complement strand
GCAGGATGACATAAAGGAAATTGTGGAGGTAGTTCGGCAGATGTTCTGTTTTAGATAATTTACCGAAGAGCAGCTTGAAAATCTGATTTGTTCATTAAGATATGCTCCGCCTGGCCAGATAGATAACCTTTCGAAGCATTTACAGCTCTTTAGAAACATCCAAAATTTCTTGAAAAAGAAGCTGAATTGAGGGTTTAAATGTGAAGCTCAAATGATAGAAGACCAAGCAACCTATTAGCAACGCTCGTAAAGACGGTGATTCTGCTTAAACGCGGCACAGCTCAAGGGATGTGGCGCGAGGTCCTGAAGGGAAGCGGATGAAAAAACCCTTGACATCCTCCCTAGAGGTGATATTCTGAACACGTCATGGCAAAATCTATGACCCGGGTCGAAGCCGGAACCACCGTAAGGCGTGTAAGCGCCTCAATTTCGTACGGCGCTTTTTTTGTCCGTACGATTCCCCTGGCGGGTTGCGCGTGGGAGCCTTCGGGCTCGCCGGTGTCCTTACGGGCCGGTCTTCGAACCACGTGTGGCCCGCCTTTTTTGTTTCGAAGCGAAAGGGCGGATTTCTTCAACCCTTTTACCGTAAGGAGGTTCGCTATGTCAGAACACAACTTTTTATCACAGAAACCGGTCCCGAATTACATCCCTAAAGAAAGTGAAATCATCGAGACTACCTTTGAAAACGGGGAGATCGGCTTTTACAGTAAAAAAGGAAAGGGGGAAACCAAATGACGAAGGAGAGTGAGAGAAAACGCGAAGGACGTATAGAGGTAAACGATTACCGAGTCATAGACTATTCCCTCGAAATCCCGGAGTTGATTTGTAAGCTCGAAACCCTTATGACTTTCCTGTTTGACGTGGGTTTTCGAGATGAACCTCTGGAGAGTCACGCCGTCAAGGGCACGGGGCTGTTTATCCAAGAGATTGTCGGAATTCTGAAAATCATCAACACTGACTTTTACGGCGATCCTGAAGGTCGCTTGCCGCAGGTGCCGATTTATGCAAAGAAGGAGGGGACATAATGAGAGAGGGGAATTTCTTTTCAATCACTGTTCAGGGTGCAACGGATAAAATCTCCGCAATGAGCGCCCTAATGATGGGAATGACCGATGATGTCGATCTCACGCGAAATGAGGTTAACGTATCAGCTCAATAAATAGGGGTAAGTGCGCTGCCAATATGAATTCGGTTCCATAATTTTTTTGAGAAAAGTTCACATTGGACTTGCGTTCCGCTTCCTGATGCTATATAGTATCAGGTATGGAAATCATCGCAACATACCGCGGTCGTAATGTCACTGCATCAGATATTGCGGTTATCAAGGAAATCATAGCGGCCCATTCCAAGGCCAGCAGACGCTTCATTTCACAGGAGGTTTGCAGAGCATGGGAGTGGCGGCAAGCAAATGGCGCACTCAAAGACATGGTTTGTCGCAGCCTGCTTTTACTGCTGCAATCAGAAGGTCTCATCAAATTACCGCCTCCCAAATGTAAGCTCCCTAATCCTCTCGCCAATCGGAAACAACCTGTCAAAATAGAAGTTGACAGCACCCCGATACAATGCCCCATTAATGAACTTTTTCCTATCCATCTTAAACAAGTACGCAGAACCCGGTTTGAGAAACTTTTTAATAGTCTGATCAGCCAGCACCACTATCTTGGATACACCCACCCTGTTGGAGAACATCTCAAGTACATAGCTTTTTCCAATGAGCGTCCTATTGGCTGTTTGGCCTGGAGTTCAGCGCCATGGTACATAGGGGCCAGGGATCGATTTATCGGCTGGTCATCGGAAATTCGTCAAAAGAATCTCCATCTGATTATCAATAACACTCGCTTCCTGGTGTTGCCATGGGTTAAGGTCCCTCATCTGGCTTCCCATTTGTTGGCCTTAAATCGTCGCCGAGTATCGGAAGACTGGAACTCCATTTATAATCATCCGCTATACTTGGCGGAGACGTTTGTAGACACCGAGAGGTTCCAGGGTACATGCTACAAAGCGGACAACTGGATCTATGTGGGAAAGACCACCGGCCGAGGCAAGCTCAGCAAGTCCAAAAAATCTACCCTCTCAAAAAAGGCCATTTATGTCTATCCCCTGAGAAAAAATTTCCGCGAGAGGCTTAACACACAATATTCTTCGCCATCCATCGAACTCCCAATCCAGGAGGCCAGTCGGTGTTAAACGATCTTGATATCAACAACATCAGGGATCTCGATGACGCCCTTGATGTGATCCGCAAACTGCTCAACCTCGTCGAGACCCTGCGCCAGGAAAACCTGGAATTAAAAGAGCAAAACCAGCAATTACAAGATGCAATCCATCAATTCAAGGGCGAACAGGGAAAGCCGAAGATTAAGCCAAACAAGAAAAACCCCAAACAATATTCATCTGAAAAAGAGCGGAAAAAATCCAAAAAACGAAAGAAGCGCAGTAAAAAGGACCGCATCAAAACCCACGAGACGCAAACCTGTTATATAGACAAAGCCATTCTTCCAAAAGATGCTCAGTCCAAGGGCTATAACCCTGTTGTAGTCCAGGACATCAAATTTGGAGCCTATAACACTTTATTCCTCAAAGAAAAATACTACTCTCCATCCCTCAACAGGACCTATCTCGCCCCGTTGCCTCCCGGCTATGATGGGGAGTTTGGCCCCAAAGTAAAGGCGATGGCCATTAAACTGTACTTCGACTCCAATATGACAGAACGTAATATCCTGGATCTCCTTAAAGATGCTGAAATCAAAATATCAGCAGGACAAGTTTCCAATTTCTTGATAAAAGACCAGGAGACATTCCATCAGGAAAAAGATGCCATATACGAGGCAGGACTCAAAAGTAGCCCATGGCAGCACATAGATGACACCTCAACCAGGGTCAACGGTCAAAATCAGTACTGCCAAATCCTATGCAACCCCCTTTATACTGCCTATTTCACAACCAAAGATAAAAGTCGATTGACCGTGTTAGACGTACTTAGAAATTTTGGCCCTCGCAGTTTTCTTCTTAATGAGGAGGCCTTTTCCTATATTGACATCTTCCGATTACCTATCCCGGTAGTCGGGCAATTGAAAACCTTCCCTCAACAGCAACCAATTAGAGAGAAGCTGTTTTTAGGTCTACTTGATAAACACTTGTCTCATCTGGGACCTCAGCAGCGTAACCGCATCCTGGATGCCACAGCCGTGGCCGCATATCATGCCCAAATGGAATTCCCTGTGATTCGTTTGCTCCTTTCAGACGAGGCCCCACAGTTCAAATTGATCACCCAAGAGCTCGCTTTGTGCTGGGTCCATGATGGGCGTCATTACAAGAAGCTCGATCCCTTTGTACCGCTCCATCAACAGCTGTTGGACATTTTCTTGAAACAATACTGGGACTTCTACAAGCAGTTACTCCAATATCGCGAATATCCATCAGACAAAGAACATATTCGATTAGACAACCTCTTCGATGAGGTTTTTTCCACTGTGACGGGCTATGATGCCTTGGATCAGCGTATCGCAAAAACCAAGGCCAAAAAATCCTCCATGTTACTGGTCCTCGATCATCCGGAAATCCCGCTCCATAACAATCCAGCAGAGTTGGGAGCACGAAAGCGGGTTCGTAAACGAGTCGTCAGTTTCGGTACACGCACCATACTCGGCACCAAGGCATGGGACACATTTATGTCCATATCTGCCACTGCCAAAAAGCTCGGCATCAATTTCTACGATTACGTCTGCGACCGTATCTCCGGCGCCTGTCAAATGCTCAGCATGGCCGAACTCATTACAAAAAGAGCACAAAAATTAAACCTGGGCGCTTCATGGAGTTCTCCCCCATAAAATACCTTTGAAAATACTATCATCTCCTGCTAATCTATATCTCAATGCTTAAGCATGACTGGAAAATCAGCCCGGTACGCGTCACCTACGCATATCCTTAATCCGGAAAGTTCATCGCTCGTACTGCACTTTCCCCTATTTATTGAGCTGATACATTGGAACTGACTTTGAATCCCTCATCATCCTTTTGTCCAGTGTACCGGAGATAGGTATCCAGATTATCCTGAAACTTATCCGGGTAGATAAACTCTTTCCCTGTGTTATAAGGCGGATCGATATAGATCATCTTGACTTTGTTCGCATAACTTTTTTGTAGGAGCTTCAACACTTCCAGATTGTCGCCTTCGACAAACAGGTTTTGTGTTGTGTCCCAATCAACGCTTTCTTCCAGACAGGGTCGCAGCGTCCCCAGGGAAGGCAGCAAAGCAATCTGTCGCGCCTTTTTCTTACCATGCCAGTTGAGGCCGTATTTTTCCTCGCCCTCAGCAATCGCATCGCCTAAAAGTTCGCGAAGCGCTTCAAAGTCCACCCCGTCTTCGGTAAAGGCTTCGGGGAAGATGGCTTTGAGCGCTTCCAGGTTCTCGTTCACCATATCGAGGCTTTTGCCATCCTGTTCTGTCAATTTTTTCATGTTTGTCTCCAGTTTTGAACCACTAATGAACACGAATAGACACTAATATATTTTCTTTTACACAATTCGTGTTCATTGGTGTCCATTCGTGGTTCTATTCTCTTGTGCCGTGATTGTGCCATTTCAATTTTAACGGCACAATAGAAGATGTAATATAAGTTCTTAAATGTCACTACGTTACACATATTACATTGCATCTGGATTACATTTAACTTTTTTTCTTGGCGCAATATAATC
>JAUWPC010000015.1 GCA_030611815.1 Desulfobacteraceae bacterium | reverse complement strand
TTGTACTCCGGCCCAGATCAGTGGCAAGGCCGATCCGCGTGCCGTCCGTGGATATCACGATGCCGATGGGATCGACTGCATCATGACACTTTGTGAAGGTCTCTATGAGAAGATTGTTGATCGTGATAGCCTCGCCGGTTTGAATAAGCATTGGCTTTGGAAGATTCCCCAAGGTCTTCTGCCCGCGCTCAAGTGTCTTGATGTTGATATATAAAGGCAGATTATAACGGCGGGCCAAAGGCCCTGCCCCTATTATGTGATCTGAATGTTCATGGGTAAGAATAATGGCGTTCAGGCTTTTTGCAGATACCCCAACAACATTTAGACGTCGCTCAATTTCCCGACAACTCAACCCGGCGTCAATCAAAACTCTCGCACTGTTTGTCTCTACATAGCAGGCGTTTCCTCCGCTACCAGAGGCAAGAATAGAAAATCTTATCACTCTCTTCATCTGATCCCGCTGTGGCCAAAACCTCCCTCTCCTCTCGGCGTTGCGTCAAGATCCTCCGTCTCCAAGATGGAGGCCTTGTATACCTTAGATATCACCATCTGAGCGATACGATCTCCTCTTTTGATTATGAAAGAATCCTTCCCCCAGTTGATGAGAATGATGCCTACTTCTCCCCTGTAATCGGAATCAATGGTCCCAGGTGAATTTACAATGCCGATACCATGGTTAAGGGCTAAGCCGCTTCGGGGTCGGATCTGTGCCTCGTATCCGGGGGGGATAGAGATGCTCAGGCCTGTGGGAATGAGTTTTATTTCACCAGGGTTTAATGAGACAGGGTCTTCAACACAGGCCCTGATATCCATACCGGAAGATCCTTCGGATTCATAGCCGGGCAGGGGAAGCCCTTTGTGACTCTCAAGAGGTTTAACTTTAAGGCAGATACGTTCCAAATGGTAACCCAAGGGATTGTTGATTGTCGATTGATGATTGTCTTTCAACTACTCGGCGATGTCTATATGAAAGAGCCAAATCTCAGACTTCCGGTCATGCTGATGCTGCCCTTCAATCAACAATCGCCAATCATCAATCATCAATACTCAATTAGGCCCCTATCAAGGTTTTCATCCTTGAGAGGCCCTAAAGCAGCGAAGGAGACCTTGCTCTCTCTGAAGGTATCGTTTGCGGTCTCAATCACTTCATCAATACTGACTCGCTCTAAATTGGTCACTAATTCTTCATGATCGACATATCTTCCAAAAACAAACTCGTTTTTTGCATTCCGCATCATCCGGTTATCTGCGCTTTCAGAGGCCAAATAAATGCCGCCTATAAGATGCTCTTTGGCGGCTGTTAGGTCCGATTGGGTCAATTCACCCTCGCACAGCTTCCTGATCTCATTCTGGATCGTTTCAAGCACTCGATTCAGATTGCGCTGTTCTGTCGCCGCATAAACCCCCAAGAGGCCCGCATCAACATATGTGGATAAAAATGAGTACACGGAATAGGCCAATCCCCTTTTTTCCCTGATCTCCTGGAAGAGACGGGAACTCATATTTCCCCCTAAAATTGTATTAAGTATGGCGCAGGCGAATCGTTTTTCAGCCACCTGGGAAGGCGCCTCTCCTCCTAAACAGACGTGTACCTGTTCCAATTCCTTAAAATGGACGGAAAGGCCCCCGTTGGATGAAGGAGCACTTCGTACCGAACTTAGACCGCTCTCTCCTGGCGCAGACTCAAAAACAGGCTCAAAATATGAGACCATTTTCTGGTGATCTAGATCTCCCGCCGCCACCACGAGGATATTCTCAGGGGTATACGATTTTTGGATATAATTGAGGATAGACTCTTTACTAATTGCGGATACGGTTTCCCCGGTCCCTAAAATAGATCGTCCGATCGGGTGCTCGGCCCAGAAAAGACGATTGAAGAACATATGGAGATTTTCATCAGGAGAATCTTCCGTCATGTTAATCTCCTGAAAGATGACCTCCCTTTCACGCTCCATATCGACGGGATTGAAGGTCGGATTCAGGAAGATATCAGAGAGGATTTCGGCCAAGAGACCAAAGTGTTTGCCTAAGACCCTTCCGTGAAAGCAGGTGTTCTCTTTTCCAGTGAATGCATTTGACAGCCCACCTATGGCGTCGAGATCCTTGGCTATCTGGAGGCCGCTCCGGATCCGGGTCCCTTTGAAACTCATATGTTCGATAAAGTGGGAGACCCCGTTTTCCGAACTCATCTCATCGCGCGACCCTATATTTATCCATATCCCCAAAGAAACGGATCGAAGATGCTCTAACCGCTCGGAAATAACCCTGACCCCGTTCTTCAGTGTTGTCTTATGATACATTATCCAGGCTTTCTCCTAAAGCGGCCTTGCGCGAGAGGCGGATCCTCCCATCGTTCCCTACTTCCAAGACCTTTACCAGCACTTCATCACCTTCATTGAGCACATCCGTGACCTTATTGACCCTTTCATTGGCCAACTGGGATATATGGACCAGGCCGTCCGTGCCGGGGAAAATCTCTACAAAGGCGCCGAAATCCATTATTTTGACCACTTTCCCCATGTAGAGTTTGTCGACCTCCGCCTCCTGGACAATCTCTCTGATCATCTTTAGGGCAGAGTCAGAGCAGTCTCTGTCAGGAGAGGAAACCGTGACAATTCCCTCATCATCCACGTCAATTCTGGCGCCGGAGGTATTGGAAATCTCCCTGATCGTTTTTCCCCCGGGGCCGATTAGGACTCTGACCTTTTCAGCATTAATCTTGATCGAGGTAATAATGGGGGCGTATTCCGATACATCTGCTCGCGGTTGGGAAATGGCCTTTTCCATCTCATCTAAAATAAAAAGCCGGCCATCTCTCGCCTGTTCAAGGGCCTGTTGCATTATCTCCTTTGTGATCCGTTCAATCTTTATGTCCATCTGTAAGGCTGTAATTCCGTCACGAGTGCCGGTTACCTTGAAATCCATATCCCCATAATGGTCTTCATCGCCTATAATATCGGTAAGCACCGCTACCTTGTCACCATCAGATACAAGTCCCATGGCTACACCGGCAACAGGCGCCTTGATGGGCACACCGGCATCCATGAGGGAGAGGCATCCGCCACACACGCTCGCCATGGAGGAAGAACCGTTTGACTCTAAGATCTCCGAGACAACCCGAATACAGTATTTAAAGTCATCCCCTTCAGGCATCACAGGCAAGAGGGCCCGTCTCGCTAAGGCGCCATGGCCGATCTCCCTGCGTCCCGGTCCGCCAAGTCTCTTGGCTTCGCCCACGCTGTAGGGAGGGAAATTGTAGTGAAGTATAAATGACCTGAAATGATTACCGTAGATAGATTCAATCCTCTGTTCATCCCTTTCTGTCCCCAACGTTGTCAAGACCATTGCCTGGGTCTCGCCCCGTGTAAAAAGGGCAGATCCATGAATGCGCGGTAATAGACCCACATGGCATTCTATCGGTCTGACCTTATCAAATGGACGTCCGTCTATCCTTTTTCCCTCCGACAACATCATATGACGGACCATTTTCTTTTCAAGGTCGTCTACGGCCTCTTTGATTTCCGATCCCTTTCCTTCATACTCATCTAAAAGCGCATCCAGGGTATGCTCCCCGGCCTCTTTCCTTTTCTGTTGCCGCTCCATTTTGTCTGAAGTGACAATTACTTCTCTAAGAAGAGGGGTAGCTATTTCAGTAATTTTTGTCTGAAGCGCCTCGTCAATATCGGCCGGGGGAATAACCCTCTTTGGCTTGCCCACCTCCGCCTTGAGGGCATCCTGCATGTCAAGCATCGGCTGAATAGCCTCGTGACCGTAAAAGATTGCCTCGATCATGTCAGACTCAGGGGCAAAGAGGGCTCCACCCTCAACCATGACAACGCCATCCCGATTGCCGGCAACAATCAGATTGATATCGCTTTCCACCTGCTCGGTGATTGTGGGATTGGTTACAAATTTACCGTCAATTCTTCCAACCCGAACTCCTGCAATAGGACCAGAAAAAGGGATATCCGAGATCTCAAGTGCGGCCGAAGCGCCTAACATGGCCAACATATCGGACTCATTTTCTTTGTCAGTGGAGAGGACGGTCGCGATAACCTGGGTCTCAAAACGATAGTTTTCAGGGAACAGGGGCCTGAGAGGCCTGTCTATCAAACGCGACGTCAGCGTCTCTCCTTCGCCAGGTCTTCCCATATCCCTTCGAAAAAAGTTGCCCGGGATATTGCCGCCCGCATAAGACATTTCCTGGTATTCAACGGTCAGAGGTATGAAATCGATTCCTTCACGAATTTCATCTGTAGACACCGCTGTTACTAATACGACGGTCTCCCCATATGTAACGACTACGGACCCGCTTGCCTGCTTTGCAATACGACCCGTTTCTATATTAAGGGTCTTGCCATTGACCTCGATTGAACTATTCTTCATCATTGTCTTCTGTATCCTTTCGCCCAGTTTGATAAGGATGCTGGGCATTGAATTTTGGGAATTCGCAAATTTCTCAACCTATTTACGAATGCCGAGTTTTTTGATCAGATCCTGGTATTTCTCCGCATCTTTTCTTTTTAGGTAATTGAGAAGTCTTCTCCTCTGGCCGACTAATTTCAGGAGCCCCCGTCGTGAATGGTGATCCTTTTTGTGTACCTTAAAATGACCTGTAAGATATTTAATTCGACTGGTAAGTAAGGCAATCTGAACTTCGGGCGAACCGGTATCTGTTTCATGGACTTTAAACTCTTCAATAACTTCTTTTTTTGCTCCCGCTGTCAAAACCACTTTTTATACCCCCTCTAAGTTAATTTGTTGCAATTTGCCAAGGACAAGGTGCGTAGCGCATGGTGCAGGTGGTGATGCTTTGCGCTATGCTCTACGCGGAAAACACCCTCTCTATCTTAGCCTTGACACGACTGACCTCATCCTCTAAATTTACTTTCATGATCGCTACAAGTTTACTATCGCTGACAAGTTTGATCCATCCATCATAAAGACCCGGATGTATGCCGGTTTTTCGTTTCCGACCGACAATCAAATCTTCCCATACCGGTTGGTATCCATGCCGGACCTTTTCAGCAAGGGCCGCATTAATTACTATTTCTCCCATATCAGGGAGCGCGTCTCTAATGGTAAGCACTCTTTTTGATAAGAACCCATCACGAGCTTTGCCCGTAATCTCTGAAGAGGGAAGAGCATCCTCAACGTCGAAAGGGCCGCTTTTCAGTCTGCGCAAAGATAGAAGATACCCGCCAGGCCCTAAATCCTTTCCGAAATCTGCGGCGAGACTCCTGATATAGGTCCCACTGGAGCACCTGACCCGCATTGTGATCTGTGGGAGATCAACCGCCAGGATATGAAGAGAGTAAACAGTAACCTCCCGCGCCTTAAGGTCCACACCCTGACCGCTTCGGGCCAGTTTGTACGCCCGAGTGCCCTTATATCTTATGGCTGAATAAGCCGGCGGAACCTGGCGGATCTTCCCCACAAATCTGTCTGCTCTCTCTCGGATATATTCAGGTCTCAGATCAGGCACGTGGCTGGTTCTTAACACTTTCCCTGTTGGATCTAAGGTATCTGTTTCAACCCCCAATTCCACGGTGGCCAAATAAACCTTCTCAGCAGACATGATAAACTGAGAGAGCTTTGTTCCCTGGCCTAAAAGGATGATCAACAATCCGGTGGCAAACGGATCTAATGTCCCGGCGTGCCCGACCTTGACAGGATTACCTCCTCGGAATAAGGCCTTGACCTTCTTAACTACCCCATGGGAGGTTTCGCCATGCCCCTTGTCAGTTAAGAGTATTCCGTCAGCCGCATGTTCCATCCAAAAACCGGCCAGCCTCTTTCAAGAAATCGTTCTTTACATCCTTTAAAGACCCTTGGAATCGGAATCCGGCGGCCCGGACGTGTCCTCCGCCCCCGAACCGGGATGCCAACCGGGCCACATTCAGCCAACTGTTGGATCGGAGACTAAATTTGCAATCATTTTCTCCTGTTTCACGCATTAAAACACCAAGCTCAACCCCAAAGATAAACCGGGGATAATCCACAAATCTCTCACTGTCAGACTGTTGTGCCCCGGCCTTTTGAAACATCTCCTGAGAAAGTATCATGATAGCGATACTTCCCTCATGATGGGATTCAATTGTGCTTAGGGCCATTTCTAACAATCTTAGTCGGGGCAGGCTATAGCTATCCATAACCTTCTTTGATATCTCCCAGGGGTTTGCCCCCCGCTCCATCAAGGTTGCCGCAATTCTCAGGGCCTCAGCCGTGGTATTGCTATATCTGAAAGAACCGGTGTCTGTCTGGATGGCGGCAAATATGTTCTCGGCAACATCAGCGCCCATTGGAAGGCCTGCTTCTTCTAACAATCTGAACACCAGTTCGCCTGTAGAAGAGCTTTCGGGCTCAATCAGGTTCAGATCTCCAAAGGACTCGTTGGTTTCATGATGGTCAATATTTATCACGAGTCGATAATTTCTTAGATGATTCTCGAACTCCCCCAACCTTGACTTCTCAGCACAATCCAGGGCCACGGCAGCATCAAAATCCCCGTCGACATCAAGTATGTTCACAATTTCGTCAGCCCCTTTCAAGAGATTCAGGGGAGGTTGAATCGGGTCCTGGGCAAGAAGCGAAACTTCCTTGCCTGCATCAGAAAGGCTCTTGCCAAGGGCGAGCATGGAGCCGAGGCCGTCGCCATCCGGGTCCTTATGAGTCATAAGCAGAAAACGTTTCCCTTCTGCTAACACTGCTGCAATCTTGCCAAGAGACGTCATTGGCCCTTTTCAGCTTCCCGGATTTTCTCAAAGACCCGCTCCATATGACTCCCGCCTTCTAAAGAAGGATCGTGCGCAAACGAAATCTCAGGGACGTAACGCAGCTCCATCCTGATGCCGATTTCTCTCTTTATAAATCCTTTGGCGCTGTTCAGGCCTTCCTGGGCCTTTTCTATCTGCCGTTGATCCCCTACAACACTGTAAAAGATCTTGGACCGTTTAAGATCATCGCTAAGACTGATTCCGGTCAAGGTGACTCCCTGAACCCTCGGGTCTTTTACTTTTTCCAAGAGAAGAAAGGCGATTTCTCTTAAGATCAGGTCCCCCACTCTCACTGATCGTTTGCCTGGCAGCATTTTGGATCCTTAAAATATCATCCGCAGACCCGCCTGCCTCTGCGAGGCACAAGCGGGCAGGTTACGCAGATTAATAAAACGTCCCACACATCCATTCTAACCCGGATAAACCGGAATTGCGAATTTAGGAATTTAGGAATTGAGGAATTAAAAACAATCTCCTTAACATAATCCATGATATCGAACCCTGATCGGAAACTAAGCGGGTTGCAAAAAGTTTAATCCTTTTGAATATAGCAGGAAACCCTTTCTATTACTGGCTTTCCGAGCATTGTGAAATATTTCTTGTGCTTTTTGCACAACTCAATTGTTAACTGTCTAAATTCTTAAATTCCTCAATTCCTCAATCGCTCAATTCTTCATAGATTAAAAATATCCATTTCAGTATTCACAATTTCTGCGAGGTATAGCGAATCGAGAAATTCGAGTATGTGATTTAAGGAAGAGTCAATGTGACGTCGATCATTCCCTATTGCACTGATTCCCAACTCAATTTTCTGCCACTTATCATTGGAGCCAACCTCTGCAACGGAAACATTGAACTTGGCCTTCACTTTATCCACCATGCTCCGGACCACCTTTCGTTTCCCCTTGAGAGATCGGTTGTCGAAAAGTCTAAATTCTATTTTTAAGGTCCCAACCACCATTGTCATTCGTCACTTGTCATTCGTTATTTGTCATTCGTTATTTGTCACTTGTCATTTGTCAAGATTCAAAGGCTCAATCCTCAGAAACCAATGACTAACCACCATTTTCTACAGCTCCGCAGCCACCTCCTCCACCTCATAGACCTCAAAAATATCAGCCGGTTTTACATCACCGAAGTTCTCCAAACCGATACCACATTCATATCCGGTCTGGACCTCCTTGACATCCTCTTTAAATCGTCTGAGCGAGGCAAGCTTCCCATCAAAAACGACCACGTTGTCACGCAAGAGCCTCACGTTTGCATTCCTATCAACATGTCCATCCGTGACCTGACATCCTGCAACCGCGCCCACTTTTGGAACACGAAATATCTCTTTGACCTCTGCGTGGCCAATAACATGTTCTTCCAGAACCGGCTCTAATAAACCGGTCATGGCAAGGCGAATATCGTTAATGGCATTATAGATGACATCGTAGTACCGAATATCGACATTTTCTTTTTCCGAAACTTCAACAACGCGTGGGGTTGCCCTTACATTGAATCCGATAATAATAGCTCCCGAGGCAGTAGCAAGCATCACATCCGACTCTGTAATGGCTCCAGTTGCCGAATGAATGACATTGAGTTTGACCGCTTCTGTACTCTGTTTGACTAATGAATCAGAAAGCGCTTCCGCTGAACCCTGAACGTCTGTCTTCAAAATAATGTTAAGTTCCTTCACATCCCCCTTGTTTATCCTGTCAAAAAGGTCATCAAGACTTATCGGTCCCCTCTTTACCAGCTCCTGCTTCTGACTCTTGGCCTTTCGATGTTCAATGATCTGTTTAGCGATTTTTTCATCCTTTACAACTATAAATTCATCACCTGCCATGGGAACGCCCGAAATACCGTACAGTTTGACAGGAACAGACGGGCCGGCGCTTTTCATCCTCCTTCCCCTGTGATCAAGCATTGCCCTCACTCGACCAAAATAATCTCCACAGACGAATTGACAACCCGGGTTGAGCGATCCGTTCTTTATCAGGACTGTGGCCACTGGCCCCCTGCTCTTGTCTAATTCCGCCTCAATAACAGTTCCTCTTGCCTCTCTATTGGGATTGCCCTGCAATTCGAGCATTTCAGTCTGAAGCAATATAAGGCCTAATAGATTTTCGACACCTTCACCGGTTTTGGCCGAAACATGCCCTAACAAGGTGTCTCCACCCCATTCCTCAGGAGCAAGATCGAGTTCAGCTAATTCCCTCTTCACTTTTTCTGGATCTGCTTCCGGTTTATCGATCTTATTAACTGCAACCACTATCGGTATATTTGCCGCGCGGGCGTGATTAATGGCTTCCTTTGTCTGAGGCATGGCGCCGTCATCTGCTGCCACAACCAGCACTATGATGTCAGTAACTTTTGCCCCTCTTGCCCGCATGGCAGTAAATGCCTCATGCCCCGGGGTATCCAAAAAAACGATATCTCCACCTGCGGTCTTGACATAATAGGCCCCGATATGTTGCGTAATGCCCCCTGATTCCCCTCCTATGATATTAGATTGCCGAATATAATCGAGCAGCGAGGTCTTCCCGTGATCAACATGCCCCATAATGGTTACGACAGGCGGTCTCGGAGACAGATCTTCAGGTCGATCAACAATGTCTGAAAGGAAACTCTCCTCCTCAAAGGTATCCAGTTCAAGTTCGAAACCCAAGTCATCTGCCACAACAGATGCGGATTCAAAGTCTATGGGCTGATTAATGTTTGCCATT
Source organism: Desulfobacteraceae bacterium (assembly GCA_030611815.1). Classification (GTDB taxonomy): domain Bacteria; phylum Desulfobacterota; class DSM-4660; order Desulfatiglandales; family Desulfatiglandaceae; genus Desulfacyla. The sequence continues at coordinate 12,847 of JAUWPC010000015.1, read as the reverse complement.
ACACCCAAATTAATCAACCTCTTCATCAGTTCAGCCGCCTTGGTCCCCATGGCCTTGGCCAAATCGACGATTGTGACGAAATCCTGGACCTTGATCCTTCTCTTTATCGCCTTGGGAACAGTGATTTCGGTATGCTTAAAGTTTCTAAGTGTCTCTTTTCCTTTCCTGCCGCCTTTCGGCCCTTTACGTTTGCGGGGGCGACCATTATAAAGATCGGCGCGTTCGTACACCTCCTTTTTTCGCCGTCTAAATGTCCCTCTGGCAGGGACATCCTCGACTTTTGCCCCTTTTCGGCCTTTCTTCTTCTTGGGTGGTATTCCTCTTTTCGATTTTTCCTCCTTCTCCTTTGGGGGCTCCAGAGGGGGTTTAGTTATTGATGTCTTAGCAGGAGTGACCTCTTTTTTAACTTCAGCTTTCTTGGCCAAAAGATCCCTCAGTGGACCTTCCTCAGGACTCATTACGATCTTGGCTGGCTTCTCAACTTTCTTCTTTTTCTTTCTTTTCGGCTTGGCCTTAGCTTGTTTAACAGGTCTTTCGGCCTTTTTGTCTGGAAGTTCCGGCTTTGCCTCCTTTGCTTCGGCTAAGGGTACTTCTGCGGGAGCTCTGACCTCCTTTTTTTCCTCAGGTTCTCCCTTTGGCGTGTCCTCAACAGCGGGTATTCCTTTGATTTCCCGCTCTTGCTCCAATACAGCCTCTTCGAGGGCGATTTTCGTTTCTGGGGGTTCCTGCTCGACTTTGACAACCTTCTTACGCCTGCGAATCACCGTAGGTTTGATTCGTTTTTCCACTACCACTTCTGATACAGCTCCGGACACAATCTCCCTTGCCCTGACAACCGATTGTTCATCAAGAGTGCTCATGTAATTCTTGACGTCCATCCCACCGGCGGTGAGCTTCTCCACCAGGTTCTTGCTCTCCAGTTCGAGTTCTTTTGCTAATTCATAAACCCTGACTTTAGCCATTGATTCCCCCAAAAATTATTCAAATTGGCCGTACACCAGCCTGTTCTCTGTCCTGAATGCCCTATTGAGGCGTCTGCTCGTTTTCAGGGCCATCAAACAGGATTTGTCAGCACAGACATAGGCGCCCCGGCCCTTTCCTTGCCCGCTAATGTCTTGAACGACCACCCCTCCGGTAGCCAAGGTGAGCCTGATCAAATCCTTCTTGCTCCGCTTTGTGCCGCAGCATATGCATGTCCTTATCGGTATGTGCCCTTTCCCTTTACTCATCAGGCGCTTTTGCGCTCTCGGTTTTATCATTATTCTGGTTCGGTGAATCCTCTATTTTAGGCCCTTCGACCTCTTCTGTTTCAGATTTTTCATAATCGGAGAGATCTTTATCCTCGGTTTCATTATCATCCTGACCAGGCAGGTCCTCGATTTCAGACTTTTCCACCGCATCCGTCTCAGCGTCTTCATCGTCAGGGGCATTCTTGCCTGTGGCTTCCCCGCTCTCATTCTCTAAGAGGTTTTCCGCCTTTGGTTTTTTTGGCTTATCTTTTTCGATCTTAGCCCTTTTAGCTTGTTCATCAGTATAACGGATAGCCTCTTTAATAAGTTCCTCTGCCCTCGACTCTGACATTCCCTTTACAGAGAGTAGATCTTCAACCCTGGCCCCTGCCACATCCCCGGCAGATTTAAAGTCGGCCTCATATAGATCGGTAGCTCTCTTCTCCCCGATTCCTTGCAGATCGAGGAGGGACCGGTATCCATCCTTGAGGGCCGCATTATAATTGGTTTCGCCAACAACATCCAATCTCCATCCGGTTAATCTCGAGGCCAACCGGACATTCTGGCCCCTTTTTCCTATTGCCAGTGATAACTGGTCATCGGGGACCACTACTTCCATGCTGCGGTTTTCCTCATCTACGATGACCCTCGTGATCTCAGCGGGCGCCAAGGCATTGCATATAAATTTTGCTGCGTCAGGATCCCAGGTGACAATATCTATCTTCTCCCCGCGCAGTTCCTGTACTACTGCCTGTACCCTTCTCCCCTTCATCCCTACACACGCCCCCACCGGATCCACATCAGAGTCTTTAGAGCTTACCGCAATTTTGGCCCTGGCTCCAGGTTCTCGGGCGACCTGCATTATTCGCACAATACCTTCAGAGATTTCAGGAACCTCATTTTCAAACAGGATTGCCAAGAAATTTGGATGGGTCCTGGAAAGTATAATCTGCGGCCCTCGACTGAACTGTTTTACCTCGAAGATATACGCCCTGACTCGATCTCCCTGTCTGTAAGACTCCCTCGGCATCTGCTCCTTTTGTGGCAGCTCGGCTTCTGCCCTCCCTACATTGACAATAATGGCGCCCCTGTCAAATCGCTGCACGATCCCGTTGAGAACTTCTCCACGCCGGTCTTTAAAATCCTCATAGACCATATCTCTCTCAGCCTCTTTCAGGCGCTGCATTATCACCTGTTTTGCTGATTGAGCGGCAATCCTTCCGAAAGTGTCAGTATCCATCTTGACCCCGAGGCTGTCCCCCGGTTCCGATTCAGGGTCCATTTCGCGCGCGTCTTTGAGGGATATTTGAAGATTTTTGTTTGTCACCTCTTCAACAACTTCCTTAAATTCAAAGGCCTCAATCTCCCCCATGTCCTCATTATACCTTACCTCGAGATCGTAATCAGGGCCGAATTTCTTGCGAGCCGCTGCCTTCACTGCCTCCTCAAGCGCTTCTATCAAGACATTCTGTTCAACACCCTTTTCACGGCTTACCTGGTCAATAACCCTATTCAAATCCGAAATCATCACTTAATCTCCAAAAAACGCTGAATTCTTTAATTCTCAAAATTATACACCAAATTAGCTTTTTCAACATCCCCATAAGGGAGCAAAATCAAATCATCTCTTACACTAAGATACAAAATCCCATCCTGAAAGGATTGCAGGCTGCCTCTAAAATTTCGCTGCCCTTCAAAAGGGATGACCATCCTTATTTTGATGTTCTTTCCAACAGCTCTCTCAAAATCCTTTTCCTTTTTAAGACGTCTGTTGAGGCCCGGAGAGGAGACTTCCAGGACATATTCTTGATGGAAAATATCTTTGACTTCAATCAGATCGCCGATCTCTCTGCTCACCCGGGTACAGTCACCTAAGGTGATTCCTCCTGACTTATCCACATAGATCCTGAGTATCCACCTCCCCTGTTCAGAAAGATATTCAATATCAACCAGTTCAATCTCCATCTCATCAAGAACCGGTTCAATAAGGGCGCTTACCTCTTTCATAACCGGGCTGGTCATTTCTGACATAGTCTGAGCCAATCTCAATCCAGTAAAACAAAAAAAAGCGGGCTATGACGCCCGCTTCCCCTTTGCAGACTAAATTGTAAAGCGCTCTATTACATAAGATCCTCTGAGTAAAAATAGAAGGAATTATGAAAAACCAACGCAGTGTCCGCAATTCGAAGTAGATCAATCGCTCTCTAAACCGGTTGACAACCTCAAAAAGGGGGAATGACGTCAAAACTTACTAATAACTAATGGAGCGGGCAACGGGGTTCGAACCCGCGACACCAAGCTTGGGAAGCTTGTACTCTACCAACTGAGCTATGCCCGCTCAATGCTTGATTATAGCCCATCCATTTGCTGTATAGGAAGATAATATAGTTAATTCCAGCAGTCAAGAAATATTTTGACCTTCCAAAATCTGCAATTCCAAAAAACTTGACATTGAACAGGGATGAAAATAAAATCTTTCTAACATCTTAAATCGCAAAATCATAAAAGGGAGAAAAAGAATACCTTTGGAAGATGACTCTGAACAGGGATTTTTGGGCCTAATCAAATCCTTGATCAAAAAAAAGACACGCTTAGACGACAGCAATGATCTAACCGAAGAAATCCATGACCTTATGGATGAAGGCCAGGCCAAGGGCCTTATCACCAATGAAGAATCCCACATGGTCTACGGCGTACTCGACCTCAAAGAGATTGCGGCCCACTCCATAATGATTCCCCGGACCGAAATCTCCTCCGCATCCGTAGATTCGACCCTTGGTGAAATCATTGATCTCGTCACGAATTGCGGCCATACCAGGATTCCAATTCATAAGGATAATATTGACCACATTGTGGGGATCCTTCACGCAAAGGATCTTCTCAAACTCTTGGGTAAGGCTCCCGAATCCAAAATTTCGCTTGATATCCTCAGAAAGCCCTTTTTTGTGCCCGAAAACCGCAGAGTCAGTGAACTCCTGAAAGACATCCAAGAAAAAATGACCCACTTAGCTATAGTTACTGATGAGTATGGAGGCACTGCTGGCATTATCACCATTGAAGATATCTTAGAGGAAATTGTCGGGGAAATCATGGATGAGCATGATCACGAAGAGCACCTGTTAGAGGTGCTTGACGATGGATCTCTTTTGGTAGATGCCCGTTTAGAGGTGGAAAAATTAGGAGCACAACTCAAAATAGACCTGCCAGAGGGAGACTTTGAATCAGTAGGTGGCTTTCTGATTCACCTCATTGGAAGAATACCGGAAGTGAACGAAAAGGTATCGTTCCAAGACATTGAAATGATAATCAAAAAGGGGGACGAGCGAAAAATTGAGGAGGTTCTGATCACCCGCAAGGATGAACCAGGTTCCCCAGGGGAGGGAGCCCCCCCCGTTTCCGGTTCTATGTGACCAATCTGCATAATGGCGACTACAAGACCAGCCTCCCCTTCATTACGCAATCTACTCCTTGCTATCCTGTCCGGAGTTCTATTGACATTAGCCTTCCCCCCCGGACACCTTTCATTTGTTGCATGGTTTGCCCTGATTCCCCTCCTGAAAAGCATTGAAACCGCATCGCCTTATAATGCCTTCAAATTAGGTCTTTTTTCTGGCCTGATCCATTATCTTACTCTGATTTACTGGATCATAGTAGTTCTCGGACGTTACGGAAACCTGAATATCTTTGTTGCTCTTTTGTCGCTTTTCCTCCTCTCTCTCTACCTCTCACTCTATCTTGCCCTCTTTGCCTGTTTGACAACCTACCTAAAGGATTCCCGTTTCTCTATTATTCTAATGGCGTGTTTCTGGGTTGCCATAGAATACCTGAGGGGGAATCTTTTAACTGGTTTTCCCTGGTGCCTTTTAGGATATACCCAATATGAACAGCTATATCTAATTCAAATCTCAGATCTTTTTGGGGTGTACGGCATCTCCTTCTTAATCGTCCTTGCAAACGGGCTCATCTTCCGCATCCTTACAAGGCATCACCACGAGACCAATGCCTCTCTGAAATGGGGACTCCCACTTTTTTTGATCTTCCTGATCGGGACATTTATATATGGACATCACCACCTCTCCGCTAACAGGGTAGGCGAAAAGAGTGGCTACCATATAAACGCAGCTATCATACAGGCCAACATTAACCAGTCTGTCAAATGGGATCCAGCATACCAGATGGAAACCATAAGAACCTACCAACGATTGACCCGCTCCACCAGGGCATTTAAACCTCAATTAATTGTGTGGCCAGAGACATCGCTACCCTTTTTTTTCCAGGATAGCCAGGAGTTCTCTCCAAAAATGTTTTCGCTTGCAGATAAGTCGGGGGCCATTCTTCTATTCGGCAGCCCAGCCTACAAACGTATCCGGGGCGCAATACGATACTACAACCGCGCCTACATGATCACACCGGAGATTCAACAGATCCAGTATTACGACAAGACGCACCTTGTGCCCTTTGGTGAATATGTCCCCTTAAAAAAATACCTGCCCTTTATCAGCCATTTAGTCCAGGCCGCCGGTGATTTCGCCTCAGGGGATAAGTTGACTCCTCTGAAGACCGGGGATCTTTCATTAGGAATACTCATATGCTTTGAGGCTGTCTTCCCGGAATTGGTTAGGACCCTCGTAAGAGAAGGAGCAAACGTCCTTGTCAACATCACAAACGATGCCTGGTTCGGTATGACCAGCGCCCCCTACCAGCATCTCAGCATGGCCGTGTTTCGCGCCGTGGAAAACAAAAGGCCCATGATACGGGCCGCAAACACTGGGTTCAGCGCCTTCATAGGGCCCCAGGGAGCCATTCTTTCTGAGAGTAATCTCTTTTCCGAAGAGGTATTAGAGCGTTCCCTGACTTTGTCTGGTTCCTCTTTAACGTTCTACAGCCGCTTTGGAGACCTGTTTGCCATCGCCCTTCTCGTTATTTCCTTAGCCAAAATCTTTTCCTGTTTTCGGGCCAAATGGAAGCGCAGGCACAGAAATAAATAATTAGTGCCTGAACGAAAACCCTGTTCAGGCACTCAGTCAACAAGTATAGAGTCACTTGTCCCATAAACTCTCTCCTTGTTTAAACTCGGGGCATATGGTCTTCGAATTGAACGGGACAGTTGGGGCGAGATGAATCAAATTTGCAGGAGAGTATCGTACTAATGGACCAGCCCTCAGATGTAGCAGTGGCCCTCAGTGGCGGGGTGGACAGTTCGTTGGCCGCGGCAGTGTTGAAGACGGCCGGCTGGGAGATTTACGGTGTCCATTTCCTACTTCCCTCTCCCTCTTCTGTGGTAGACGATAGGATTGAAGGGGTCACGAGAATTACAGAACACCTTGGTATCCCTTTAGAGGTAATTGATCTCAGGGATGACTTTGAGAATCTGGTGGTTAATCCATTTGTCGATGCTTATTTGAAAGGGCTGACCCCTAATCCCTGTGTCAGTTGCAACCCGTTAATCAAATTTGAGCGCCTGCATCGCTATGTTTTGGAAAATGAGATCCACTGCCTGGCCACAGGTCATTATGTCAGACTCGGGAAAGGGGGGGAGGAAGGGGAAGGGATGGGCCTTTGGAGGGGCAGGGATTCAAGGAAGGACCAGTCCTATTTTTTGCACCGCATGGGCCAGACGTCTCTTTCAAGGGCTGTTTTTCCTTTAGGAGAGATGACCAAGGATGAGGTTAGGCTCCGGGCCCGTGATATGGGCCTGCCCTGCCATTCTAACCCTGAAAGCCAGGAGATCTGTTTTATCTCCGGGATGGACTATCGTCGCTTTGTTGAACAGAGGAGGGGAATCAAGGTCAGGAAGAATGGGGCCATTATCAACAAAGAGGGTGAGGCATTGGGAGAACATCATGGGATTCACGGGTACACAATCGGCCAGAGACACGGATTGGGGATTGCCTCTTCAAGGCCTTATTATGTCAAGGAAATCAGGCCTGAGGTTAATCAGGTAGTGGTGGGAAGGAGAGAAGAGCTTTTTTCTGTCACTGTGGATGCGGGTAATTTTAACTGGATCGGAAGGCCCCCTCCAAAGGGTGTTTTTAAAGTGCAGGCCCAGATCCGCTACCGTCACAAGGCCGCTCCCGGCCTATTAGAGGTGCTGTCTCCGGATGAAGTAAGGTTCATATTTGACAAACCTCAGTGGGCAGTCACTCCCGGCCAGGCCCTGGCATGTTATGATGGCGACAGGCTCTTAGGAGGAGGGTGGATAGTGAAATGGCCTTCGCCCCGGTTGAATGGGAAAGACCAAAGCATTCAACGGGGTAAACTTGATGGTCTCGTAAAAAGTCCAATTTCAAATTTGTCTTGCTTATAGCTTCTTGATATTACTATATTTCAATTTAACTTTTTGTGAATTTTGCGCCTTGTTGCGGCTTTATCAAAACTTTAGTCACTTATTTTTTGGGGAGGGCTTAATGGACTATCAGAAGCTGTTTGAACCAAAGAACATGGCGGTCATTGGTGTCTCCTTGAGCAATGATCGCCACCCGGCCAACATTATCTACAACAAGAACCACCTTCGTTATCAGATGGAGGTCTTCCCTGTTAATCCCCGTGGTGGCGCTTTTCGCAGGCAAGAGATCTTTCGTCGCGTATCTGATATTCCGGACAAGGTCGACCTGGCAGTTATTGCAGTAAGGGCAGATCTTGTCCCCGGCGTCTTGTCCGAGTGTATCGAGGCCGGGGTGGGCGGCGCGGTCATCATATCAGGGGGATTTGCCGAGAGCGGGAGAAGAGATCTGCAGGATAGGATGGTGGCCATTGCCAGAGAGGCGGATTTTCCTTTCATAGGGCCCAACTGCCTTGGCCTTTTTCTTCCGGGGGGATTTGATACCTTTTTCCTCCCCAGTGAACGGCTTATCCAGCCTGGCCCCGGCAGCGTAGCGCTTGTCAGTCAGAGCGGTGGCATTTTAGTGGATCAGATGATCAGTTTCGCGGGTGAGGGTGTGGGGTTGTCTTTGGCAGTCAGTATCGGGAATAAGGCCGTTATCAACGAGGTGGACCTGTTAGGTTATTTGGCCGAAGATTCCAAAACAAAGGTTATCGCCTTTTATTCGGAAGGGTTTGAGAAAAATGGAGGCCGGGAGTTTGTCTTGGCTGCCAGCCGGTGTCCCAAGCCTGTTATCGTGTTGAAGTCGGGGAAGAGTCCTCAAGGGAGCCGTGCTGTTTCCAGCCATACAGCTTCCCTTGCCGGAGATTATCAGGTCTTCTCTGAAGTGCTTTCTCAATATGGGGTTGTTGAGGCGAAAAGCCAGTTTGAACTTGTATCATTTTGCGAGTCCCTGAGCTGTTATCAAAGTCCGATAAAGGGGAGGGTTGGGATCGTTACCATTAGTGGCGGACATGGGGCCATGTCAGTGGATGCGTGCGTGGCTCACGGGCTTTCTGTCCCCACTATTTCGGAAGAGGTACAGAAGGAGATCAGGGAGGGGTTGTCGCCCAGTGCGAGACCGATTGCTTCCCTCTCAAATCCCATAGACCTGACAGGGAGCGCAGTGGACGATGATTTCATTTTCGCCACTGAGTGCCTCAGCAGGGCCCCGGAGATCGACTGTATATTGCTGCTCATCCTGCCATACGCACCTGGGACAACCTCGGACCTTGGGGCCAGGCTGAGCCGGGTTTACCTGAGAGAGGGGAAGCCCTTAGTAGTCTATGTGCCCCATGTGGAGAAATACCGTATGCTCATCGAAGGATTTGAACTCAATCGGGTGCCTGTGTCTCCAGCCATTGAGGGCGCTGTGTTAATGGCTGAGGCCATGAGGAGGTACCAGCCATGCTGAGTCAAAACATATTAGATATCCTCTCCAAATCAAAGGAGTCGGGCTGGGTGTTGGAGCCTGATGCCAAGCGCCTGTTGGCCCAGGCCGGCATAGGGGTTCCCGAATTTATCTGGACTGACAGTCTGAAAGAGGCTGTTGCATTTGCCGAAAAGATCGGGTACCCGGTCGTGGTCAAGGTCGTCTCACCCAAGGTGATTCACAAGACAGATTCGGGAGGGGTTGCCACGGGGATTGATAACAAGATAGCCTTGGGCGAGGCATTTCACAGGTTCACCGGCATTGACGGTTTTGCAGGCGTTCTTGTGGAGGAAACCGTGTCGGGCGTGGAGATGATCGTCGGCGCCAAGAACGACTACCAGTTCGGGCCGGTAATCCTGTTAGGCGTTGGAGGGACAGGGGTGGAGATATATAAAGACACCACCTTGAGAATGGCGCCTATTGGGCGAAAGGATGTGGAGTCCATGGTCAAGAGCCTCAAGGCCCACAGTCTGTTTGAGGGTTACAGAGGGGCTGAACCGGTCAGCCTGGAGGAGTTGACCCGCACCCTCATCGCCTTCTCTAATCTGGTCATGGAGCTTGGAGAAGAGGTGGAGTCGATCGATCTGAATCCGGTCATCTGTTCGGCCACAAGATGTGTTGTAGCGGACGCAAGGATCATGCTTAAGTAGCACAAACCAAACAATTCAGTGTGCCGGGCCGAATGAAAATGGGGTAAAATGAGGGTGTTGAGAAGAAGTTGTGCAACGGGTGCTGAAGAGGCTGAAGGGCTTGCCGTCATCATTGATGTGTTCAGGGCATTCTCATGTGAGCCGCTCTTTTTTCACTTTGGCGCAGGCCGGGTTATAATGGAGGCTGATCCTGAGAGGGCGGTTGCGCTCAAACGTGAGAACCCCGGTTTTATACTGGTGGGAGAGATAAACGAGGTGCCGATTGAAGGGGCGGATTTAGGGAACTCGCCCACGCATATTATTCAAAAGGGCAGGTCATTTTTTGCAGATAAGACGGTAGTCCATCGCACAACGGCAGGTGTGACCGGGGCAACCGCTGCCTTTAAAAAGGCTGATGAGGTTGTCTTGGGGAGCTTTGTAACGGCAAAGGCCATTGCCGGGTATATAGAGAAACGGAAACCGGATCTGGTTACCTTAGTGGCCATGGGAGAGCGGGCAGAGAGACCGGCCCCCGAAGATGAGGCATGCGCGGACTATCTTGAGCATCTTCTCACAGGGAAACCATATGATCCTGCTCAAGCCTTCCACGACGTGGTATTGCAGCCCACGGCCCAGAAATTCATTTCAGGCGCCAGGGAATACCTTCCTCGAGAAGACCCTATTTTTTGCCTACAGCGGGATCTCTTTGACTTTGCCCTGACAGTCAAGAGGGTAGGGGACAGGCTGGAAGTTAAGGCAACCCATCTCTGAAAAGAGGTTCGTCTTCGTGGCTTTTTTGGCCCCATGGACAACCAACACTATGACTGGAGGGAAACGATATGAATTCAGATGAGATCTTATCAAGTGAAGATTTTAAGAAATGTGTAGACTTTCACGGCCATATCTGCCCCGGGCTGGCGATCGGCTACAGGGCGGCCAAGGCAGGGCTTGAACGTCTCGACGAAAGCCGGGCCGCGGATGAGGAACTGGTTGCCATCGTTGAAAACAACGCGTGCGGGGTGGATGCCGTCCAGGTCCTGACAGGATGCACCTTTGGCAAGGGTAATTTCATCTACAAGGATCATGGAAAGCAGGTGTTCACCTTCCTTGGCAGGAAATCGGGGAAGGGCGTCAGGGTGGCCAAGAAGCCCGACCTAAGCGACCGAAGCGAAAAGCGCCAGGAGCTGTTTAAAAAGATCAGGGAAGAGACAGCGAGCGAGGAGGAGCGAAAGACGTTCCGGGAAATGCATCGGCAGAGGGCCTGTGAGATTTTGGATAAACCGGCAGAGGAACTTTTTTCCATTCGATTTGTGGATGTTGCTCTCCCGCCAAAGGCTGTGATTGAACCCTCGGTTGTCTGTGAAGAGTGCGGGGAGCCGACCATGGCCTCAAGGCTGACTGAAGAGAATGGCCGGAAGGTCTGTGGAGAGTGTCTGGAGAAGGGAAGATGATTATAAAAAAGGACCTGACAGCGTCTCGCCTGCGGGAACTCATAAGGGATGGGCAATGGAAAACGCCCACTACAGGGGTAGCAAGAGGATATGTTCAGGCTAACCTCGTTATGCTGCCCCGAGATGCGGCATTTGATTTTTTGCTCTTCTGTGTACGCAATCCCAAACCGTGTCCTGTTTTGGATGTGCTGGAGCCGGGCCAGTGGGAACCAAAGATTGCCCCGGGCGCAGACCTGCGGACCGACCTGCCCCTCTACAGGGTTTATAAGGGCGGGAAACTGGAGAAAGAGGTGGAAGATGTGGCCGATCTCTTTCGTGATGATATGATCAGCTTCCTGCTTGGATGCAGTTTCTCTTTTGAAAGCGCACTGATAGCTGCCGGGGTGCCTGTCAGGAATCTGGAGGAAGAGAAGAATGTTTCCATGTACATAACAAACCGGGAGTGCATTGCCTCAGGCCCCTTTTCTGCGCCGTTGGTTGTCAGTATGAGGCCGATGAAGCCGGAACAGGCCATACGTGCGACCCAGGTGACGACCCGCTTTCATCTTACCCACGGGGCCCCTGTTCACTTTGGGTCACCTGAAGAGATAGGGATAACCGACCTGGGCAATCCGGATTTTGGAGAACCGGTTACCATTAAGGGAGGGGAAATACCTCTGTTCTGGGCCTGCGGTGTGACAAGCCAGATGGCCGTCCTGTCAGCCAGACTTCCCGTTGTGATTACCCATGCCCCCGGGCATATGTTTGTGTCTGATATGAAAGATGAGCAGCTTACTCTATTTTGATTTCTTCAACATCTCAAACTTGACATGAGTAGCCGGTTCCTCTATATTTCTCGTTATCTCAACGGATCAAGCTATAATTTGTCGCTTTCCTGATGATGGTTACAGGGGAGCTCTAATATTCATCAAAGGTTTCCAAGGGGCTTTTGCCCGAACAAAGGAGGTATGAAAATGAAATCAGTACTGAGATCAGGAATGGTTATCCTTGGTGTACTGGCAATTATTGGGTTCATCGTGCCCTCTAATGCCTTAGCCGTGGAGGAGATCAAAATCGGCGTGATATATCCCCTGACCGGGGGTGCGGCAGCAGCGGGTCGTGAACTCAGGGCCGGCGTGGAATTGGCTGCAAAGATCGCAAACAGTGCCATGGCTGATTTACCGATGACCATGGCCCAGAACAAAGGGGTCAAGAGCTTAGGTGGGGCCAAGATCAAGCTCATCTTTAAAGACCATGAGGGTAATCCCACCTTGGGCGCGGACCTGGCCAAAAAGCTGATATTGGATGATAAGGTGGACGGGATTTTGGGCTGCTATTTCAGCTCTGTGACCAAGACCGTCAGCGCCGTATGCGAGCAGCATGGCATCCCCATGATTAACGGCTCTTCGACGTCTCCTGCGCTTACCAAGCGCGGATTCAAATGGTTCTGGCGGACTACGCCCCATGATAAATGGTTTACCAAGGATCTCTTTGAATTGTTAGTTGGTCTGACCGAGGGAAAGGTGAAGGGGGTTAAGGCCATCCCAAAGAAGGAGATTATTAACCTGGCATCGGCCTGTGAAAAGACTGAGTGGGGATCGCATGTGTCAGGGCTGATAAAGGAATTTGCAAAGGAATATGACTTTAAGCTGAAAAAATCTCTCCTCTATGCGGCAAAATCTGCCGACCTGTCAAGCGAGGTCCGTTCCCTGAAGGCGTCCCGGGCAGATGTTATGCTTTTTGCATCCTACACCTCTGACGCTATC
>JAUWPC010000152.1 GCA_030611815.1 Desulfobacteraceae bacterium | reverse complement strand
GGAGATCGATCCTGATATTAAGGTCCTTCTTTCAAGCGGTTACAGCATTAACGGCCAGGCGACTGAGATACTGGATCGAGGTTGTGATGGTTTTATACAGAAACCGTTTAACATAAATCAACTTTCCCGCAAGGCAAGAGAGATCTTGGACAAAGAGAGATCTTGGGACATTGGCGTGAATGTTAGGAGGTCTTAGATGAAGCTTAGCACCAAACTTACCTCTGTGACACTGTTTGCTGCCCTGGTTCCGCTGCTGATGGCCATGGGGGTTTTTCTATGGCAAAGCACGGGACATCTACATGTGCTGACACTAAATTCTGCCCAGGGACATCTGCGGGCTACGGCGGAAAAACTATCAGGATATTTCGCGCAGCGCATTGCGGAAACCTCGGCCTATGCTAATACCCCGCTAATGCGAACAATGGATTGGCAGAAGATCGGTCCCTTTCTCCGGGACGAGCATACACGGCACGGCGGGGTTTACGAAAAGCTGTTCCTTGGCACCCCCAGTTCGCATTATTATGTAACCACCGGAGGGAACCCGGCCCACGGGGGGCTTGCCAGTTTTGACAATTCTGACCCTAAGGCCAAATTGAAATCCATGGCCAAGCGAAAATACTGGCAGCATACGGTGGGAAACAACCTGAGTGCAGAGCCAAGGACCCATGTCTCAGACCCCATCATTTCTTACACTACAGGAGTGCGCCAGGTCCTGGTGGGGGCCACTGTTCTGTCTGAACATGGCGACAAGGTTCTGGGCCTGGTGGGCGGGACCATTCAATGGGAAGAGATCGAGTCCCTGCTCAACAGATTGCGGGACGAAATCCTCAAGGACTTTGGCCGATCTGCAAAGCTCTGTCTAATAACGCAGAATGGCACCTACATCTATCACTGGGACCCGGCCAAGGTCATTCATCTCAATTTAGACGATCAGGGGAAACATGTCCTGAACGAGATAGGGGAAAAGGTGGCAGTGCGGGCAAAGATCATTGACGAACCGTCAAAGGAATTGGCGCGGGCCGGCAATGAGATGATCCAGGGGAGAGACGGAAGTCTCTTTTTCAATGATCCCGAACTGGACCGGGAGATGGCGGTAATCTATTCGCCCGTTCCCTCGGCCAACTACTCCATGGCTATGGTGATCCCCAAGGACGAGATTATGACGCCGATCAAGAGGCTCCGATGGTTCTTTTTTGCGATCACGCTGCTTGCCGTTCTGCTTGCGGTGCTTGTCTCGATGATCTTGGCCAAACGGATGACTAAGCCACTCGAGGCGCTTAACAGTGCGGCCAAAGAGCTTTCAGATGGAAATCTGGAAGCCAGGCTCACTCCAAAGGGAAAAGATGAGGTGAGCGAACTGACCTCAACCTTCAATGAAATGGCCGGCTCCTTGGAGAAGAGGGAGCAGGCCCTTAAAGAGAGCGAGGGAAAGTATCGAAACATTCTCGAAACCATCGAAGACGGTTACTATGAAGTTGACATTGCCGGCAGCTTTACTTTTTTCAATGATTCCATGTGCAGAATATTTGGATATCCCAGAGATGAATTGATGGGTACGAATAACCGACAATACTCTGATAAAGAGACAGCTAAAAGAGTATTTGAAGCCTTCAACAAAGTATACAGAACAGGAGAACCTGCAAGAGGGTTTGATTGGGAGATAATAAGAAAAGACGGTACTAAAAGGTATATAGAAACTTCCGTATCCCTAATGAAAGATGCTGAAGGTCAGCGTATTGGGCTTAGAGGTATTGCCCGGGATGTGACTGACCGCAAGCAGGCAGAAGAAGAAAAAAACAGACTCCAGGCCCAACTCCAGCATGCCCAAAGGATGGAATCAATCGGTACTTTATCCGGCGGCATAGCACACAATTTCAATAACCTGCTTATGGGCATCATGGGGTATACATCTTTGATGCTTATGGAGACCGACACAGATGATCCTAATTATAAGAGACTTAAGAACATCGAAAAACAGGTTAAAAGTGGGTCTAAACTGACCAGCCAGCTCCTTGGATATGCCAGAGAAGGAAGATATGAGGTCAAGCCCATCAGCCTGAACCGGTTGGTGAAAGAGACCTCTGATGCCTTTGGAATGACAAGAAAAGAGATTACGGTTCATCAAGACCTTTCTGAGAACCTGTATGGCATAAAGGCGGACCAGGGGCAGATTGAACAGGTCCTGCTGAATCTGTATGTCAATGCCGCAGATGCTATGCCAAGGGGTGGGGATCTTGCCTTAAAGACATTGAATGTTACAGATAAGGATATTACCGGTAAGCCTTATAAAGTGAAGCCTGGAAACTATGTCTTATTAACTGTTAGAGATACCGGCGTAGGCATGGACAAGAAAACCATGGAGCGCGTCTTTGAGCCGTTCTTTACGACAAAGGGCTTTGCTAATGGCACGGGTCTTGGGATGGCTTCTGCTTACGGTATTGTAAAGGCTCATAGAGGCTACATTGATGTGGATTCTGAAAAGGGCCAAGGCACCACTTTCACTATTTATCTGCCGGCAACAGAAAAAAAGGTAATAGAGGAAAAGGAGGCGTCTGTTGAGCTTGTCAGAGGCAAAGAGACCGTCATCTTGGTGGATGATGAGGAATCTGTTCTCGATGCCGGGGAGCAGATGCTGAGAAAATTGGGCTATGAAGTCCTATTGGCTGGTAATGGAAAACAGACCCTCGAATCATACGAGAAAAACCAGGACAAGATTGATTTGGTTCTCCTTGACATGGTAATGCCCGTGATGGGAGGCGGGGAGACCTTTGACAGACTGAAAGAGATAAACCCCAAAGTAAAGGTCCTGCTCTCAAGCGGATATAGTATAGAAGGGGAAGCAACAGAGATATTGAAACGGGGGTGTGACGGTTTCATCCAGAAACCCTTTAACATAGAACAGCTCTCGCAAAAAATCAGAGAGATCCTGGCCAAGAAATAGGAGGGGCAAAACTAATGGGCGAAACAGTCAAAATTAACGATCTGATGGTTCAAAGCGGGGTAAAATTCGGCACAAGCGGCGCCCGCGGCCTTGCAGATGATATCACCGACAGGGTATGTTACGCCTACACAGCGGCCTTTATTCAATACTTAGAAGAGACAGGCGAACTAAAAGGGAGCGGGTCTATTGCCGTTGGCGGAGACCTGCGCTCAAGCACAGAGCGCATAATGACGGCCGCGGCCAAGGCCATTGCGGATAATGGTTATGAGCCACAATGCTGCGGAAGACTACCAGCTCCGGCATTGGCCAATTACGGCCTCATAAAAGGAATCCCTACGGTGATGGTCACGGGGAGTCACATCCCTGAAGACCGTAACGGCATCAAATACACCAAAAGAGAAGGCGAAATCCTCAAGCACGATGAGGCTGGCATTAGACGGCAGGCAGTAACACTGGCTCAGGGTTTCTTTGATGAGAAAGGAATGTTTTCAGTTGAAGAGAAACCGCTCATTCCCAACAGCGAAGCCTCAGATTTGTACGTGGATCGTTATCTCAAATTTTTCCCTCCCACCTGCCTGAATGGCAAAAAAATAGGCGTATATCAACATTCGGCTGTTGGCCGTGATGATATGGTCACAATTCTTTCCGGGTTGGGGGCGCGTGTCACTCCCCTCGGATATTCCGAGAGCTTTATTCCGGTTGACACTGAGGCAATCAGGCCTGAAGATGTAGAGGCGGCTAAGAGATGGTCTGATGAATATCATTTTGACGCCATCGTATCAACGGACGGAGACAGTGATAGACCGCTGATCAGCGATGAAAATGGGAAGTGGCTCCGCGGAGATGTGGCAGGTATTCTCTGCGCCGCATATCTCAAGGCCGATGCAGTTGCCACACCAATATCCTGCAATTCTGCCGTGGAAAAATGCGGTTTTTTCAAGGTGGTTTACCGCACAAGGATCGGATCACCCTTTGTGATTGAAGCTATGCAACAGGCTCAGGAAGAAGGGGCAAAACGGGTGGTAGGATATGAGGCCAATGGCGGATTTTTGATAGCCTCCCCCATTGAATCGGGGGGAAATAATCTATCCCCCTTGCCTACTCGAGACGCCCTGATCCTCCATATCGCCATTCTTTTGCTATCTATTGAAAAAAACATAACTATCAGCGAACTGGTCTCTGAACTGCCACAACGGTTTACTTACAGCAACCGGCTGAAAGAATTCCCTACGGAAAAGAGCAGCGCCAAGATAAACGAGCTTTATTCCGGGAATGAGTCAAGGGATAAAGAGACCATTGGGGCCATTTTTGGGGAGCAATTCGGTCCGGTTTCTTCTTTTGACACCACTGATGGTCTACGTATCACCTTTGCAAGCGATGAAATTGTTCACCTCCGTCCATCGGGCAATGCGCCGGAGTTTCGCTGTTACAACGAAGCTGACACTGAATCACGAGCAATAGAGATGAATCAGATCTGTATGGATATCATGGCCACGTGGAGATAAGGGTGGCGGAGTCACGAAATGGTCGTTCCCCTGAAAGGCTCCCCTCCCAGGAGCTTCTCAAGATTGTCGACATCGTTTCCGATGATGATCACCTCTAATCCCAACTCCTCTGCCTCTCTGGATGCGATGGGATCAAACGGCATGTTCAGCCCAGGATCCCATTCATTTCCAACCAGTTTCCGAAACTCGGGCCATGATATTTCTGTGAGTCTCTCGGCATTTGGGTCCTTTTTCGGATCAGCGCTGTACACATAATCGATGTTGGACATATTGATGACCCTGACAGCGCCAAACCGCTTGGCTAACTGTACTGCGCGCAAATCCGTGGAACTTCCCGGTTCAAACCCGGCGCCGATAACAACCCTCTTCGATCCATCGATTTCCTCATCAGGATCATGGATCACCTTTTTGTGGGCGTCATCCCCGAAAATCGACCTGACCAGTTCGGCATTCAGCCTGGTAGCGCTGATCCCGATCCAGTCAAGATCTTCATTTGGTATCTCCGCTGTTTCCCTTGCCGCGTTTTGATAGTTCCTGCAGATCTTTCCGCCCCCACAGATGACAATAAACCGTTCATCTTGCATACTCTGGATAATCTCTTTGAACATCTTCAGGAATGGTACGTCAATCTCCTCTGGTACGATGATTGACCCCCCCAACGAAATAACAACTGTCTTCGACCCCATTTTAGCCCCTTATGTTCATTGAAAACCCGCATTTTTTGTCACGTTGAATAGGGCTTCTCCCGTGAAGTTCCACTGGGGCCCCAAATCATCAATATTCAATCGCCAATCAACAATCCGCTTGCCCATACTGCTCTTTGATCCAGGATTGGTATTCCCCGCTCCTTACCCGGTCAACCCACTCCTGGTTGTCGAGATACCACTTGATAGTCTTACGAATACCGGATTCAAGAGACTCCTCCGGCATCCAGCCCAGTTCCTCTGTTAACTTGGTAAAATCAATGGCATACCGGCGATCATGACCCGGGCGGTCTTTGACAAATTCTACCAGCTCTCTTCGTGGGTAATCTCTTTTTGGCACCGGAAGCTCATCCAAAATATCACAAACCATCTCAACAATCCTGATATTCTCCATTTCAGTGTCGCCACCGATGTTGTAAGTCTCGCCTCTTTTTCCATTTTTCATTATGGTCCATATGGCCGTGCAGTGGTCCCTCACATAGAGCCAGTCCCGTACATTGAGGCCATCCCCGTAAACAGGAAGGGGTTTTCCCTCAAAGGCATTCAAGATCATGAGGGGAAGCAGTTTTTCGGGAAATTGGTAGGGACCGTAATTGTTGGAACAGTTGGAGATGGTGACGGGGAGATCATAGGTCTTATAGTAGGCCCTGACGAGATGGTCGGAAGCGGCCTTTGAAGCCGAATAGGGGCTGTTGGGTTTGTAGGCGGTCTCCTCTGTGAAGTAGCCCTCTTTGCCCAGACTGCCAAATACCTCGTCCGTGCTGATGTGGTGAAAGAGCTCCAGCCGGCCTTGATTTTTCCTTGCCAGTTCCAGCAGGTTAAAGGTCCCGACAATATTGGTCTGGATAAATGCGGCGGGCCCCACAATAGACCGGTCCACATGGGATTCGGCTGCAAAGTGACAGACGGTGTCTATCTCATAGTCATTAAAGAGACGGGCCATTCCCTCCTTGTAGCAAATGTCTCCCTTTACAAAAATATAGCGATCTGGAAAACGCTCCTCAATGTCTGACAGGTTCTCCGGGTTGCCCGCGTAGGTGAGGCAATCCACATTCACTACACTTCCATCAAAGTCTGATTTTTCAAGGAGATATCTGATAAAATTGGCTCCAATAAAGCCGCATCCCCCTGTCACTAACATGTTTTTCATGTCATTCCTCTCTTGTCTCGTTGATCAAACGTTCCCTGAATGTGGAAACGAATTCATCCAGGTCGCTTTTCCAGCCTTGCATCAGATTTATGCCCGCTTCCTTTAGACGCTTATTTTCCAGGATTGAGTTCATCGGCCTTACGGCCGGCGTGGGATATGCCTCCGTTGTACAGGGAACAAAGGAATGGGACACACCCATCTTGTTAAGGAAATGAGTGGCCAGCTCATACCAGGTACAATACCCTTCGGATGTCGCATGGTAGGTTCCATTCCCCCCCGATTCTATCAGTTTTTCAATCTGCAGGGCGAGCCGGTAACTCCAGGTGGGGGACCCGAACTGGTCATTCACTATCTTTATCTCTCTTTGAGGATCTTTCAGGGCCAGGGTTAGCATGCTCTTCAAGAAATTTTGCCCCCGGATGCCGTACAGCCATGCCGTGCGCAGGATGATGTGGTTGTCTGTTATCCTTCGAATAGCCTCCTCTGCTGCCAACTTGGTCACCCCGTAATAGGAAATAGGGTTTGGAGCATCTTTCTCCGTATAGGGTTCAGGCGCCTTCCTACTGCCGTCAAAGACATAATCGGTTGAAATATGAATCAATTGCGCCCCCTGGTTTTTCGCAGCGACAGCCAGGTTACACGGGCCCTCCACGTTGACCTTGCAGGCCAGTTCCTTTTCGGTTTCACAGTCATCCACTCTTGTGAAGGCAGCGCAGTTCACTATGACATCGGCTCCAAAATTTCCTGCCGCGGCTTCCACCTGCGAAATATCCGTAATGTCTAATTCATCAAGATCTACAGACATAACATCGTAGATTTCGTTGAGGACCTTAGTGCAATCACTACCTAACTGTCCCTTTCCGCCCAAAATCACTATTTTCATAGTTCTCTATCCAATCGAAGCTTCGCCTTCCTGTCCCGAAACGGGGAAATCACGCCTGATGCGTGAATGGAGATACGCTATCCATATGTTATCAAGTATTTCCATTGCTCAAAAATAGCTCTCCGAAAAGGACTGCTTTGTATCCAAAAAACTTATTTTGCGTGCCATTCGTGTGCTTCGTGGTAAAAACATTGTTGTGGTTTTCTCCGAGCCGGAGGCCGGTTTATCCGGCTTAGGGATGAGAAATAAGGACGAAATAACTTTGAACAGGTTGGGAATAACTGATTTGATCCTGATCGGTCAAGGCTAAACATCTTAACGAAAAAAAAGGCGCTCCATCATGATTTGATGGAACGCCTCTTTTTAACTCAAAAATGTTGATCTAAGCTACAGTTACATTTGCTGCAGCAGGACCTTTTTGACCCTGCTCTATGTCAAAGGTAACGCGGTCGCCCTCATTAAGAGACTTAAAGCCATCCGCATTGATTGCGGAATGGTGGACAAATACATCCGGTCCATCTTCCTGCTCAATAAATCCAAAGCCTTTTTGGTCGCTAAACCACTTCACAGTTCCATTAGCCATAGTGACACCCTCCTTTCAAAAAATTTTCATAGTTCCAAACTTCAGGGTCCCACTTTGATAAATGGATCTTTCCTTTAGCGCGAAACCAAACCCGCCAATTAAGGGCGGGCCTTCTATGATTAGAGGAGATATTAACCTGTTTTCAAGGAAAGTCAAGGAGAAAGGTCATTTTTTATTATCT
>JAUWPC010000257.1 GCA_030611815.1 Desulfobacteraceae bacterium | reverse complement strand
GAAGGATACGCATTAATCTCGGTCTCTGATCAGGGAATGGGGATCCCGCCCAATGAGATCAAAAAGATCTGGGACCGTCTGTACAGGGGGGATCATAGTCGTTCAAGACGGGGGCTTGGCCTGGGCCTGAGCTTTGTCCGGGCGATCGTGCATGCCCACGGGGGCGAGGTTAGTGTGGAAAGCGAGTTGAGCAGAGGGTCGAAATTCAGTATCAGGCTACCTGTGGCGCAAGACATGGGGGATGGACCACTGAAACACCAGTAAACTAAATTGTGCCTGAACGAAATGACTTCCCTATTTCATAATCTTAATCATAATCGTAATCTTACTCAAAAACGATTATGATTACGATTACGATTAAGAGTATGAATCCAAAAACCCCCTCTGGGGATAACCGAAGCCAGGTCCTACGGGTCCTGATCTTCGCTGGTATAGAAGTGAATAAATCCATATTAAACAGAGAATAGGAGGGAAGAGAACATGGAAAAAGCAGGACAAGTAGCATTGGTGACTGGGGCAAGCAGCGGGATAGGAAGGGAAACAGCCGTTATGTTGGCGGAAAAGGGTTTTCAAGTCATGGCGGCAGCACGGCGCATGGACCGTCTTACTGAACTGGCTGGTCAGGTCGAGGGGATCACGCCCATAGACGTGGATTTCTCTGATCCCGAAGACCTGGAGAAATTCTGCGAGCATGTTGCAGGGCTCTCAGACCCTGTCTCCGTGCTCATCAACAATGCAGGGTACAGCTTAAGGGGTGCCCTCGAGGATGTATCGATAGAGGCAGCTAAAAGAATGTTCCAGGTCAACGTATTTGCTCTCATGCGGGTTACCCAGGCCTGTCTGCCGGGTATGCGCAAAATGAGAGGGGGAACCATTGTTAACCTGAGCTCCATGGCTGGAAAATTCGCATTCCCCTGTAGCGGTCCATATGCGGCAACAAAGCATGCCGTAGAGGCGATCACCGATGCCCTTCGTATAGAGATTCGACCCTTTGGCATCAGGGTGGTGGCCATACGCCCCGGCTTTATTGCAACTGAGTTCAACGATGTGGGAAACAGCATGACCGGCGATCTTTTAGCCAGGACCGATCCTGATTATAAGTCTGTATATGAAACATCCGGGAAAGCGGTCGGCAGCATGTTTGCAGGTGTTACCGTGCCCGGGCCTGAACTGATTGCTAATATTATCGTGGAGGCCGTACTTTCAGATTCCCCTAAGGCAGTATACCATGCAGGCCTTTTCAGTGAAGAGTTCTTAGGAAATCGTGCCAGTCTTGATGATGAGGGGTTTGATGAATATCTATCAGAGAAAACCGGGCTAAAGGACTTAAAGCTTTAAACGTGGTTTTAGTGAAGACCAACCCTGATCCATGACAGTTAAACCAAAGGCAATGGCAAGGGAGAGGGCCAGGTGTAGTCAGAGGTATGATTCGAGGTTGAGGCGTTGATAGAGGCATCTGGCCTCTTCAACGTCTATGCTAATTCCTGTTGAAAACGAGGGATTTTACGGTAACGGGAAATACTTGACCGTCAATTAGAGGTTCACCGATATCGATCCAATCTCCTTCTTTCAGAATGAGTTCATCCAATGAGAGCAAATTCGTTTTCAGATCGGTTTCGCGGCGGATAACGTTTCCCACGCTGCAGGCGATATCCTTTTCAAAGATCAAGATAATCGGTATTTTATTTTTGATGGAGTTGGGAAGAGCTGCTTCAATCGATTTTGCAAACAACTCTAAATCTGGATAATAGACCCTGACCGGGTCCTTGAAATATAGGGCAACAATTTCTTCGCCTTCGTTTAGATCAAATCTTCTAAACGATCTCCTTGTCTCTGAAATGACGTGCTCAACACTTAATTGCGGTTCGTTAACATCCACCCTGATAACGGGAACATTTTTTATGGGAAATGAGATTTGATTATCCATAAATCCAGAGGAACCGGAAATGGATAAGGAATAAGCGCCTGCCCCAATGACAGTCGCCCTGATTTTGTTTTTGGGCTCTATGACCGGAGAGGTTAATTTGGGCGTCAGGGAATTTATCTTATCTGCCAGCATCGGCCCCAGATCGTCGTAACTCCCATTGCCGCCATATATCAGCTCTGCGACGCCCCCGGAAAATGAATATTCGTCTATCTTGCCCGGAAAATTCAGATCATCCGTCAGCATTAGCTGCTTGGCCAAGGAGGAGGTTGCAGGACCGGTAATTACTTCAATGAGTACTTCGGCAAACTTTGCTGCGATCCTTTCAATATCTTCCTTTGGGATCTGATCCCCAATCTTATAATCCAATCCAAGATGTTCCATAACCTTCAACGCTGGTCCATCAATCCTCCAAATCCTTCCCTCAGAATTTGCGGCAAGTAATCTGCCACCTATGGATACACAGCTTGTAGAGAGGATTTCACCATTTTTTGATATGGCGATATTGGATGTCCCCCCGCCAATGTCACAGGAGAGTATGGTTTTGTGATATTCCTTTGATCTGGCTGTCGCCCCTGAGCCCAATGCCGTAAGAAAGCTTTCAAAATTTGCCCCTGCCGTTGCAGCCACAAAATCCCCTGCACCATTAGACAGGAATTCTACGAGCTGCTTTGCATTTTTTTTCTTGGCCGTTTCTCCGGTTATAATAACCGCGCCACTCTGAATGTCTACACGATGCATTCCCGCGAGTTTATACTCTCCCCTTAAAAAATCAGACAACCTGTCCATATCGATTGTGTCGTCATTCATTAGAGGCGTATTAATGATTCTCCCCTCATAAATTATATTTCTCTTCTCAATATTAAAACGACGGGAAGGAGACCGCGGATCTCTTTCCAATACCAGCTTTGAAAAGGCCAGATGACTTGTTGAGGTTCCCACATCTACGCCAACTGAAAGTAATTCAATTCTATCTGTTTCCAATATTATCTCTCAAAATGCCTCACGCAAAGACGCAAAGGCGCAAAGATTTTCTTGTTTTTTGCGACAGAAAACTAGGTAATAAAGGCCTAACACTTTTTCCAACTTAACTGCGGGGGTTCACAGGTTCAGAGTTCAAGGTATAACCTTTGAACCCTGAACCTGGAACCGCTCACTTTAGCTTATATGGCAGCCTGTAAAGCCGCGCCCTCTTTTTGTGCAGCAGACAGTCTCTCTGCCGCATCTTTCTTTTTGTAGTTGCTCACACGATCAGCGTCCACATACTCCACGGCCTTTACCTCACAGAACCGCACGCACTGGGGGTCACCCCCGCAGAGGTCGCACTTGAACACCTTTTTGTCGATGACGTTGTAGTTCATGGCGCCAAAAGGACAGACCGCCACGCATGAACGGCAGCCGATGCAAACGTCATAATCAACTGTTACGAAACCGAGATCTTCGTCGCGGGACAAGGCCTTCACAGGACAGACATTCATACAGGGGGCATCCTCACACTGCTGGCATGACATGGGAACATAGAGGCCTTCAGATTCCCATTTCATCACCTTGATTCTACTTCTTGCGGGGTTAGAAACCCCATCGTGCATTACCGAACATACAAGCTCGCACAGCCTGCAGCCGGTACATTTCTGATAATTTATCATCAGGACTTTCTCCATTGATCTCCTCCTCTCGAAATGAAGTCCTCCCCAACGTTCTGAGGGGGGACTTTCATGCAATTTTCACAAGTTGAATACAGCCGGTTATAAATCCGCACCATCAATGCGATCTGCTGATTAGAGCAGATGGGACGGCTCTTTATCCAATCCGAGTCTCTTTAATGTCTCCGATGTAGGAACGCCGTCTTTGTCCCAATTGTGGTGCTCATAAAATTCATCAAGCATTTTATTAAACTTCTTCCGATCTATGGTTGCGCCTATAATATCAGGGGCCCCGCGCCTGCACGGTTCATCAAAATAGCGATGATTCAGGGTATCCCCTTTCTTGAGATCATCTCTTGTCAACCCTTCCCTCAGGTTGAATAACCTCTCTATATTATTGCACCGCTCTGCCACCTCCCAGATCTCTTCAGGCGTCATTTCCAATCCGGTGTTGTAGTAGATTACCTTTGGCCAATCCTCAAAATTGGGAAGGGTGGCCCCGAGAAACACTGTGTGATACTTGCAGATGCCAAGGCAATCCACCGCCATGTAGCAGTTCTCCTGCCAGTAGACCTCCCACGCCTTCCCCTCATAGGCTGTATGTTCCGAGCTTAGGGGCCCGTCGTAGGGTATCGGGTTGCTATAGATCTTTCTCAGGACCTTTTCCGGCAGATGGTAGAGATCGATGGCAGGCCGGCTTCTCAGGTGGTCAGACCCCCTTGAGGCAGTGGCGATATTAAGTGCCAGGGCCGGGGTGCCCCTCTCATCAGAGTGGAGATTATTCATTCCCTTGACCTGGATGAGATAGTCAAAAGAGTTCTTGCCTATCTTCTCGGCTGCCGGGAGTCCGCCATCAGCCAGTGTGTCACCCAACCAACCCTTTCGGAAGCAGATGCGGTCGACCATCTCCAGAAGCGCTTCATCATTCCCAAACTTTAGATCAAGGCCATCGGTGTCTTTATTAGTGAGGATGCCTAATTCGTAGAGTTCCATGGCCCATGATATCATGCTCCCGATCTCCAGATTATCCACACCATACTGGTTAACCAGATGGTTTCCTGCAAAAATGGTCTCAGCGTTTTTACAGTCGGGTTCTCCTCCAAAGGCCCCTAATGAGGTGTATTCCGGTCCCTCATCATATTTTCCCGCAAGGGGTCCCGAGGGAACCTTGTACTGGGCACGGCAATGGACCTGGCATCCAAAGCACCCGGTCATATGGTATGGCCCCATGGTCTCTGCGCAGATTTCGTCAATCCGTTCGGGTTCTATATCATCGGCATCTTCGCACTGGTTGTACTGGAAATTCCTGGTCCTAACGCCGCCCCAAGAGTTGGTCGCCCCCCAGATAAATGGTGTTCCCAAGGTGCCCTGGGTCTGATTTACCTTGGCGCTGGTGATCTGATCGATGAAATGCTTGTTATACTCGAGCGCTTCAACCGGATGGGCAATCTCTATATCCATGGTGCCCCTGGCGGCCACTGCCTTGAGGTTTTTAGATCCCATCACACATCCCATGCCGGTTCTGCCCGC
>JAUWPC010000160.1 GCA_030611815.1 Desulfobacteraceae bacterium | reverse complement strand
GCCGATGATGGGTCCATGGCCGAGTTGAGCAGGTTGTAGCCGCCGATCATGACGATGCTCTTAACTCCAGGTATTTTTTCAAGGATTTTTTCCACCGTGCTGCATACTTTACCGGTTCGATACAGGGATGCCCCTTCGGGGGTCTGAAGCATGACCATGAAATAGCCCTGGTCCTCGGCGGGTACGAATCCCGTGGGAACGATCTTGAACATGTAATAGGTGGCGCCGAACATGCCTGCAAAAACCAGCAGGACCACCACCCAGGCCTTGATGAACCACCTGACCCCTTTCAGATATTGGCTTCGAAACCATTCGAATGCCTGGTTGAATTTTCGAAAAAACCAACTTTGTTTTTTGGGGGTTTTCCTGAGCAGGGCCGCACACAGGGCCGGGCTGAGGGTCAGGGCGTTAATGGCGGAGATGCCCACGGAAAAGGCGATGGTGAGGGCGAATTGGCGATAGAGTTGTCCGGTAATGCCGGGCATGAAGGCTACGGGGACAAACACGGCCATCAGCACCATGGTAGTGGCAATTATCGGACCCGTCACCTCCCGCATGGCCTCCTTGGTGGCCTCCTTGGGCGCCATGCCTTTTTCATCGATACAACGGGAGGCGTTTTCCACCACTATAATGGCGTCGTCCACCACGATGCCGATGGCTAATACCAGCCCGAACAGGGTCAGGGTGTTGATGGAAAAACCAAAGGCCTTGAGTACCGCAAAGGTGCCCACAAGGGATACGGGTATGGCGATGGCGAGGATCATGGTGGCCCGCCAGTTCTGAAGGAAAACATAGACCACAAGAAATACCAGCAGCATGGCTATCAGAAGCGTTTTGATGACTTCCTTGATGGATTCCTTGACAAAGAGTGTGGTGTCGTAACTGACCGCGTACTTGAGGCCTTGTGGAAATCGCTGTGAAAGCCGTTCCATGTTGGCGTAAACTTCATTGGCCACTTGCAGGGCATTGGCGCCCGGTAATTGAAAAACGGCGATAAGGGCGGCTTTCCCGCTGTTTAAGTGCCCAAACCAACCGTAGTTTTCCGCCCCTAATTCCACACGTCCCACATCTTTGACCCGTACCACGGAACCGTCCGGCCGGGTTCGAATGATGATGTCCTCAAACTGCTCGGGCGAGGACAATCGGCCCAGGGTGTTGATGGAATAGGTAAATGTCTGACCGGGAGGGCTGGGAGGATCACCGATCTTTCCGGCGGCCACCTGGATAATCTGTTCCTGGACGGCTTCGATGACGTCCATGGCGGTCATTTCCATGCTGGTCAGTTTGTCCGGATTGAGCCACAGGCGTATGGCGTATTTTTTTTCGCCAAAGATCTGGACATCCCCCACCCCGGGAAGCCGTTTCAGAATGTCCACGATGTTGATGGAGGCGTAGTTGCTGAGAAACAGGTCGTCAAAGGCATCGTCCGGCGAATAAAGGGAGATGATCACCACAAAATCGGGAGATTGTTTCTGGGTGGTGATGCCGTATTTGCGAACATCATCGGGCACTTGAGGCTGAGCCATGGTAACCCGGTTCTGGACGTCCACGGCGGCGATGCTCAGGTCATAGCCCACGTCAAAAGTGACGGTGATATTGCTGGTGCCGTCGCTGGAACTGATGGAGGACATGTAGGTCATGCCTTCCACGCCATTGATCTGTTCCTCAATGGGGGTGGTGACGGTTTTTTCCACCACTTCCGCGTTGGCGCCCGTGTAAGTCGCCTTTACCTGGACCGTCGGCGGCGTGATTTCCGGGAACTGGGCAATGGGGAGCAGGTTAATGCAAACGGCTCCGGCCAGAGAAATCACAATGGAAATCACGCCTGCGAAAATGGGCCGGTCAATGAAAAAATCGACAAACATACGGATTAACCGTTAAAGGGTTTGAGGGTTCAGAAGTTCAGGGCCGGTGTGAAGCTTCCCTGGGCCGGACCACCATGCCGGGCCTGACCATCTGAAGCCCTTCGGTAATGACGTGATCACCGGCTTTCAGGCCTTTCCAGATGATTTTCTGGTGTTTGTACAGAAATCCGACCTTGACCAGCCTCTTTTCCACCTTGTTGTCTTTCCCCACCACATAGACATACATGCCGGTCTGATCCTCGGAAATGGCTTTTTCGGAAATCAGGGGGGTGTCCGGCACATCACACAAAAACAGACTGGCCTGAACATAGATGCCCGGCAAAAGCGTCTTTTCGGGATTGGGGATCACTGCTCGCATGTTGATGGTATTGGCCTTGGGATCAGCCGTGTTGTCGATAAAATCCACCTTTCCCGGGTGAACGTGGGTGCTGCCGTCACTCAGGATGATGTCCACGGGGATCTCTTTTTCCTGGCGGTACTTCAGGATCAGACGCAGGTCCTTCTCGCTGGGGCTGAAATAGACGTACAGGGGATCTAACTGCACAATGGTGGCCAGCTTGGTGTCCTGCCCGCCGGCGCCCACCAGGTTGCCCACATTCACCAGGGTCCGCCCGATACGGCCATCTAAGGGGGAGTACATGGTGCAATAGCCTAAGTTGAGCCGGTCCTGCTTGATTTTAGCCAGGTCAGCCTTGACCGCGGCGGCCGCCTCCCTGGCCTTGGTTTCGTAATCTTCAAGGGCTTCCTGGGTCACGAAATCCTTTTCAGCAAGGGGTTTGTAGCGTTTTACCTGGTCCAGGGCAAAGGAGAGACCGGCTTTGTCCCGGGCCAGTTGGGCCAGGCTTCCTTCCAGTTCCGCCTGGTAGGGCGCCTTTTCAATGACAAAAACAATATCCCCTTTTTTGACATCCGCTCCTTCAATAAACAGCCTCTCTTCAAGAAAGCCCTCCACCCTGGCGCGAATGTCCACGATTTTGACCGATTCCGTGGTGGCCACGTAATTGAGATGCACCGGAACGGTTTGCAGCGCTACTTTTTCCACGGTAACTTCCGGGGGAGCTGCCGCAGGAGGGGCCTCCTGCTTCTTCTTACAGCCCCCAAACAATAGGAACAGCGAACAAAGAAGCATCAAGAGGTTCGGTTCGACCAATCGGTGAAGGGATCGGACTCGTCTATTTCTTGCCATGTGGAGGTTCCTCCCCTTTCAATTCGGGCCCAGGTAGATTACCGGTGGGCGCGGATGGAAGATCCGCCCCGATGGCGTGCACAAGCTCAGCATAGTACGTGAAGAGATCTGTTCGGGCCTCCACTTCCTGGGAACGGGCCGAAACCAGTAGGCTCTGGGCATTGAGCAGCTCCACAATATCCGCAGCACCGGCCCGGTACCGGGCCAACGAAACCCGATAAGATTCCTTGGAGCTGGCAAGAAGGGTCTTGCTTGTTTCCACCTGCTGGGCAGCAGTGCGCACGTTATAGTATGATTTCCAGACATCGGCGATCACCCCCACCTCCTTGGCCCGCAAGGCAGCACGCGCAGCCTCCAGATCGGACCTGGCCGCACGCACCTTGTTCCGGAGTGAAAAACCTTCAAAAATGGGAAATTGAAGGGCAAGCCCTCCATAATAACTTATACCGGAGGAATCTATGTCCGTACCCTCAAAACTACCACCAGAACCACTCATACGCGCATCAATACCTGTCCATCCAACATTCCCCGTGGCAATGAGTTTGGGCCACAGATCAGACTCTGCCTTATCCAGATCCGCCTTACGCTGGCGGACAATGGCCCGGGCAGATTCAAAGTCAGGCCGATCGCGCAATGCCAGGTTGATAAGCTCTTTCGTGTTCTGTTCCATCCTGCTCGCAGGAGAATCCTCGGGTTCAACTGCCACATCAAAGTCGATATTTGCAGGCCAGCCCACTGCTGTTGCCAGTTCTCCCCGGGAAACCTGCACTCCTCCACGGTTGGCCACCAGAGTAAGACGCACCTGATCAGCGTTGGAACGGGCCTGCAGCACATCAGCGATGGTGCTCACACCCGCCTTTCGTCTTTGTTCCGTAGAGTTCAGGCTGGTAAGCGCCTCTTTGAGGCTTGCCTCGGACGCCCGAACCTGGGCCTTGTATCCAATATAGTTGTAATATGCCTGAGGCACATTCCGAAGAACGTCCTGAATCGCCTGGTTATGATTCCAGTTAGCAGCGGCAAGCGCCTGCCTGGCGCTTTGAACCGAGGCCTCACGACCCCCAAAGTCCAACAGAAGATAGCTGAGGCTGACGCCCACCTGTCCTAATACACCGCGAGCCGATCCCCCGATACCGGTCCCACTCACATCGCCGCTAATAGAGGGATAATAATCCCCACGCGCAGCCCCCCACTGTGCCGCGGCAGACCTGGCCCGGTCCCACGCCTCCTGCGTGTCAGGGTTGATGCGAAGCGCCACATCCACAAGCTGGGCTAAGGTGAGCTTATGTCCTGAGGGCCGGAGATCGTCAGAAATGCCCGGCAGTTTTTCAGCGGGAAGTGAATCCGGTTTCCCCTCCTTAGAAACCTCATAGGCCTTGCCCGGAGCAGTGGAAACAAACTTGTTAGGGTCCAACTCGGGCATGGCCTTTTGACACCCCAAAAAGGCCATCGCCAACACTATGGATAAGCAGAGAACCTTCATTCCCCCACAGACCCGGTGCTGGATCTCCATCCCGATCAATCCAAAGTCAATAGCCATCAAACCTGAGCAAGCAACTTGCCCATCCTCCCTTAACATGCCAGCATCCTCTTCCTGCTATTTGACCAACATCACAGGGCACTGCGCCAGGATACCGACCTTGTAACTGATGGTCCCCCAACCCTGGGCCCTGTCCTCCACATCAATTCTGTGCGATTTCATCACAATCAAATCTATATGGTTTTCTCCTGTAAACCTGAGGATCTCATGGGCCCTGTTGCCATATATGACCTCTGGTTCTATCTTTACCTGGCTCTCCTGGAATTGAGCAATCATGGCGCTCAAATCACTATAGGACCG
This sequence comes from Desulfobacteraceae bacterium, assembly GCA_030611815.1. Taxonomy (GTDB): domain Bacteria; phylum Desulfobacterota; class DSM-4660; order Desulfatiglandales; family Desulfatiglandaceae; genus Desulfacyla. The sequence goes on along the minus strand of JAUWPC010000160.1, from coordinate 2,664 downwards.
CTTTTCTAAGGTTGTGTAGAAATCCTCAAACTCCTCGAAAGTCGTGTTAGCTATAATCTCTATGACATGCAGCAGTTTAATTTTTCCACCATCGAGAGAACAAAGCTTTACGGCAATATCGAGAGCATGACTATCGTCTTCCGAGAAATCAGTAGGAACCAAGATGTTTTTAAACATTTTTTCACCTCCGATGGTACAATCTCCACCGCTGAGAGGCCATCGAACATCCAGTATCGCGGAGCCTCGTCGCTTCACTATCAGCAGCAATTTCTTAGTCTTCTTGAGTTCTTAGTCCCTGAGAACCCTTCCTGAAACCTCATATATCACAGAAACTACGACTCATCAAACCTAAAATCATTGATGAGTCCCATGGGATCTTTTTGACGCTTGACTATTTCAAGACAACCATGCATCATCTCCAACAGTTCACAGGTTCAGAGGTTCAGGAAATATGAAAACAGCATCCCTAATCCTGGCCGCCGGCAGGGGCAGCCGCATGAAAGGGTACAGCGGCAATAAAACGCTTCTGCCCCTCCTTCCCGAGAAATCTTTTTATGAGGGGAGCCGCCCTATTCTTTTTCACATCTTGACAAACCTCCCTCCCGGCCCAAAGGCCGTGGTCGTTAACCACAAAAAGGATGCTGTTATAAAGGCCACCCATGACCTCGGCCTCACTTACCGGGAACAGCCTGAACTCAACGGCACCGGAGGGGCCTTGCTTGCTGCTCTCACCTTCTTAAAAACCGAGGTCTATGATCGCCTGATTGTCACCATGGGCGACGTGCCCTTTGTCAAGAGAAACACATATATGAAGCTGGCAAGAAGGCTAAAAGACCACGCGCTGATTGTCCTCGGCTTCAGACCGAAATCAAGAAAGCAATATGGCGTACTCGAGACGGACGGAGATCAGGTTAAAAAAATTACAGAATGGAAATACTGGAAGAAATACCCTGAGGATAAGCAACAGAAGCTTCAAATCTGCAACTCAGGGATCTATGCAGCCAAAAAAGAAGTCCTCCTCCGCTACCTTCCTGTGCTTGCCTCAAGGCCTCACTTAGTGAGAAAGGAGATCAATGGCAGATTGAACAATGTTAAAGAGTATTTCATAACAGACATCATCGAATACATGCATGATGACGGCCTCTCTGTCGGATATATCCTTGCGGAAGATGAAGAAGAGGTAATGGGTATTGATGACCTTGCCGCTCTCAAAAGGGCTCAGGAAATTTATGAATCCAGAATAATGCCAAAGGATATGAACAATTAGCAGACGTCCTTAACTGACCGAATCAGGAAATATCCCACAATTTTCCTTGACAAATCTGAGAACCAACAGCTAAGGAACTGTTCAATCGAAAGGAATGAAACATATCAGGAACAGTTATGACAGAGAGGAGTTCACGCATGAATCCGATCGCAGAAGAGCTTAACGAAATCATCAGGGCAGGGAATGAACATATCTATGAGATGCTCTCCGATGTTGGGAAAAACCTCTTTTTTCCAAAAGGGATCCTTTCCCAGGGTGCCGAGGCAAAGGAAAAGGCCTATAAATTTAACGCTACTATCGGTATGGCGACTGAAAAGGGGCAGACCATGCACCTCCCATCTGTTATGGCCATGCTGAATGCCATCCGCCCTAAGGATGCGCTCACCTATGCCCCATCATTCGGCATAATGCCTCTCCGGCAGACCTGGCAGGATGAGATGTTCAGGAAAAACCCTTCATTGAAGGGTAAAGAGGTCAGTCTCCCAGTTGTATCCAATGCCATCACCCATGGCCTCAGCGTGGTTTCTGATATGTGGGTGGATCCGGACGATACGATTATCCTTCCTGACAAAATGTGGGGTAATTATAACCTCATATTCGCAGTCCGAAGGGGGGCCCGAATTATACACTATCCCCTTTTCGACAACAGGGGAAAATTCAATCTGAAAGAATTCGAGGCCTGTGTTAACACTGAGACCAAATCAAGAAAAAAGATTATTCCCATACTTAACTTTCCCAACAATCCCACCGGTTATACTGTCACGCCTGAAGATGCGGATGAAATCGTTAATATTTTGAAAAACGCGGCCCGGGGTGGAACCAACGTCCTGGCGCTCACGGATGATGCCTATTTCGGGCTCTTCTATGAGGACGATGCATTAAAGGAATCGATCTTTACAAAACTGATAGGTATTGATCCAAGACTCCTTGCCATCAAGTTAGATGGGGCTACCAAAGAAAATTTCGTGTGGGGTCTGCGGGTAGGCTTCATCACCTATGGAGCATCACTGACCGGCGAGTCACGGCAGGTTTATGACTCTCTGGAAAGGAAAACGGCCGGCGCGGTCAGAGGCTCCATATCCAATGCCTCCCATCTGAGCCAGGAAATCGTCCTCAAGTCCTTGCAGTCGAAAGACTTCCTTGCAGAAAAAGATGATAAATTCAAGATCTTGCAAGGGCGGGCCCAGGAGGTAAAAAGGGTGCTTTCAAACCCGCAATACCATGACGCATGGGAACCTTATCCTTTTAATTCAGGATATTTCATGTGTTTGCGGCTGAAAACGGTTGAAGCGGAACCGCTCAGGGTCCATCTCCTTGATAAATATGGGATCGGCCTCATCTCCTTAGGCAAAACAGATCTCCGGGTGGCATTTTCGTGCCTTGAAAAGGAAGACACC
>JAUWPC010000174.1 GCA_030611815.1 Desulfobacteraceae bacterium | reverse complement strand
CACGCCTCAACCAAGTGGTGGTGATGCATTATCATGTAACCGATATATTGCGGTGATCCCTTGACAAGAAGCAATTTGCTCGTTGCAGTGTTGGAGTATCGGGACTTGGCCTTGACAATAAGCCCCATGGCCGCAAGGGCGTCCAGAAGTACCGCGACACCTCTCACATCATACCCGAGGCCCCCGGCAATATCTTCGGCCGTATTATCCCCGGCCTCAATCCTCGAAAAAAGATCCAGCTTGACACCCGCATGGAGGGTGCAGGCATGCCAGTAGCTTCCGGAGACCTCCAAGAGTTTGCCTACATTCCAGTCTGTCATACCTATCACCCCTGATCCACTTTGTCTCTTACACAGGCTACCAATGTCTCGATCTCTTTCTCTTCCAGCTTTCTCAAAAAATCGAGTGTTGCATCTGTTTCCAACACCTTTTGAATAATTTTTATCAGTTCAGCTTTTTTCATGGCAATAAATCTCTAAAGATTCGATGGTCTTTCCATATGTTTTCATTCAATCGTTCCCATTAAACAGTAACCCATGCTCCAATAATAACGGCTTTTGTAGCCCAAAAGGAGCGATTCGTCAACCTAAAGGTCTCTCTGGCAACGTCAAAAGTAGAGGCTCTTAAGCTTAAATAGTGACAAGCTCATATTTGCGGCTGCCTATTCCTATCTGTTCAGCATGATCCAACTGGATGGTCCAGTCTATCTTCGGATAAACACCCCTGAACTTATCTTCACCCGGTTCCATGCGTTTTGTGAGGCACGACCCTGAAGTCCCGGTCTGTTGATTCACAAGATCCACCGAGGCCTGGTCAATGGCCACGGGATCTTTGGATGCCACAATCCCGATATCAGGGACAATGGGGGCATCGCTATGGCCGTAACAATCACAGGCCGGAGTAATATCGGTCAGGAAGTTCAGAAAAAAGGCCTTGCCCTTTTTCCCTTTCAACACCGCCAGGGTATATTCCGCCATCTTCTTCTGAAACAGGGGAATATCTGCATTCCATTGGACATCTATGGCGCTATTCGGGCAGATCAGGATGCATTCGCCGCAACCTACGCATTTTTTCTGATCGATGTTCGCCTTGTCTTCTTTGAGGGATATTGCCTCGTGCGCGCAGTGCTGAACACAATCCCCGCAGCCAACGCATTTTTTCTTTTTGACCTTGGGAGAAAGATCAGAGTGTTGTTCAAGCTTTCCTTTCCTCGCTGCGCACCCCATCCCGATGTTCTTGATGGTCCCACCGAAACCTGAAAGCTCGTGTCCCTTGAAATGGGCCACGCTGACCAAAACATCTGATTCAACAATATCTTTCCCTATGTAGGCGCTCTTTATCATTTCTTGATCAACCCTGACCTTTGAAAAGGAAGCCCCCCGGATGCCATCAGCAATAATAATCGGGGCGTTTACAACCGAGTAGGCAAACCCATTTTCAATAGCAGTCTTTAGGTGGTCGACGCTGTCTCCCCTTGATCCTGCATAGAGCGTGTTTGCATCGGTCAGAAAGGGAGAGGCCCCTAACTCGCTTATCTGCTCTACAATTGCCCGGATAAGGAGTGGTCGTATAAAGGCGGTATTACCCTTTTCCCCAAAGTGCAGTTTGATCGCCGCGAGGTTCCGAGCTGCAACGACATCGTTTATCCCCGCACTTTGCATAAGTCTCTTCAATTTTGACGGAAGGTTCTCTTTTACAGAGGTCCTGAGATCTGAAAAATACACCTTGCTGATAGCCATTGGATACTCCTTCTCTATATAAAGAAATAGATTTGTAACAGTTCAAAGGTGCTCCCGCCATCTATTGTGCCATATGACACTCATCGATTTTTTATACAATATATGGCATATGGCGATATCTGTGGCGGGGATCTTCGACAGGGCTATTTAAACATTTTAGAACTCACAAATCAACGGTTTAGATCTGCGTGTGCCGAAGTCACCTCAGACAGGTTTTCGGTAGACTCCATTTGGGGCGTTGGCAACCGCTCCCACCCAGCTAATCCTCTGGCCTGCACTGATTCCTTCTTTATCAACTTGCGACATCATTCCTCGCCAAATTCCCGACCGCATTACGTTGTCGGTATTGATTCCAGCACTGAGAGATGGAATTGAGCTATTAACTGTGAAAGTTGCTTTACATTCTAATGTCATGACATGATAATGATCTTGAATAATCAATTACAATTCATAGTTGTTTGGATATCGAGATTGGAAGGAGGGCGGAAAGGTGAGAGAGTTGATTTCTATCGTTTCTTTTGTCATGGCCGTAATTGGCGGATTAGCAACCATGTTTCATAAGGAGAGAGACAAGCAGACAATGGGTTCTATTGTTGCAGGGGCTTTTCTGATATCTTTTTTCATAAACGTTAAGCAAGAGCCGATACTTGTTCTCCAGGTCGCCTGCATGGTGGCATTTGCCATGGCTGTAACAGGCGGGATAGTCACGATTTTTAGTAGCGATGAGAATAGACGATCAGGGGCAATAGGCGCGGGAATAGTCTCTCTTGGAACAACCCTGTTAATCCTCTTTATGTATTTAGAATTCCGCCCATTTTGATTATTGACATAACACGAAGGACGCTCGTTTGTGGCGCTCGTGGTTGATACTTTTAGAGGAGTGCAAAGGGTATGACGAATAGGAAAACCTTTAAACTTGATGCCAATGTAAAAAGTCCTTTTTACATGTATTTAGGGATTTAGGAATTGAGGAATTACGAATTATTATAGGCATTTAGATCTAAGGTAATTGCGCCAAATCGTGCGCTTTTTGACTTTTCACGAAACCATCAAACTTTGGCTGACAAATGTGGTGTCTTTCGTTCTTTTCAGCGTGTTGGTCATTACCAGGCTGATAAACTGGCTGGTGACGCCTAAGGAGTATGAAGCAAAAGGAAGCTTGTTTCACCGTACGAGGTCGACGGTAAACTGATCGGGTTTATGCAAAGCTTTGTTGTTAAGCGATAAGAGCCAACCTCTCAGCCAAAGATACCTGCAATATACCTCAAGGCCAGAAGTAGAAGAATTAAAGCGAGGATCAGCTTTATTGCCTTGGCGGGCACATATTTCTGAACCCTTGCGCCTAAGTACATCCCTAAGAAACCGCCGACCCCAAACAGCGCCCCCAAGATCCAGTCAGGGGCGATTGCCAGGCCTGTGTCTGCGTATACGGGAGCTATAACCGTGTAAAATATAACCCCTGCAATGGACGTGATGAATGTGCCTAAGAGCGCGGCGCCTGCGATGGTGTACACCGGAAGTCCGAAAACGGCCATCAGGAAGGGGGCGATGATTGCGCCCCCGCCTATGCCGTAGGTTCCTCCTATCATCCCCACCACAAATGTGAGGGCAAAAAGTCCTATTGTGTTAAAAGAAAAGGTTTCCCCGTAGAACTCATAGGTATATTGTGTGAAAGAGAAACTGATGGTCTTGATGGCCACATGTTGGTCGGGACCCGATTTGGACCCCTTTCTCATCAAGCTGGATCTCTCTTTGAATCTGTCCTCGAGTGCCTTGGTCGCGGCCTTTTTTTTGGCCGCTTTTTTTGTGAGATCAAGTAACAATCTGCTCCCTATATACAAGAGAACACATCCAACAAAAAATTTAAAGTTTTTAGGATCCGGCAGATACTTGATTCTGATGATGGCCCCAATAAATACCCCCGGCAGTGTGCCTACAATTATGACCCAGGCAAGAGGCCACGCCATTCTTCCCTCTTTGATGTACCTGTAAACACCGCTTGGAATAGCAACAATATTGTAAACAAGATTGGTGGGACTCACCGACGGGCTTACAAATCCCAGCACGCTCATTTGAAATGGAAGCAACAGAAAGGCCCCTGAAACACCCCCCATGGAAGTGAAAAAAGAGACCACAAAGGCAACAATGACCGGGATCAATGGAAAAACATCCACTCCGGAAACAGCAAAATGCATAATGTACCTCATCCCCCATTAGAGATTCCTTCCCGTTAGCCCACCTTACAGGAATTAGTCAATGATAATTCATGGCATCCTTCTTTTTGATGGTTCCTACCGGCCTGTATATGGATCAATATCCCATTAATCGCTTTTTGTACATCATACTTGTGAACTTTGAGCCTAACGCATCCTGCCTCAAAAAAAAGCTGTTTCACCTGGAAATGTGTTTTCAGTACAACATGGAAGATCTTTTCATGATCGGGTTACATCCTAAATTCAGCTCACTGCGGAATGACGACATAATCATCATCGTAGATCCCCTTTTCGGCTGTAGTATGGCACGCAACGCAGTTGGAAAGAGAACCGATGGAATCACGCATCAAGACATTGACAGGAACTTCATGGTGCTTTTCGCGAATATAGGGGGTATCGGTAATACGGAGAGGGGTTCGATTCCCCAAGCTTCTCATGATCTTAACGGCCCGTTTTGCAGAGGAATGGTCTGCGGCATTTGCCTTAAGATATTCAGCAATTATCTTTTTTGAATCCGGATCAAGCTCGATAAACTCTCCAAAATGATCTTCAAGCCCGGCAAGGATTTTATCCCATGAACCAGAGGGTAATAGTTCGGGCTGATATGCGAAGTGGCAACCGCCGCATTCCTCTTTGTATGTCGGGTTATTTACTGGTGTTAAATAGCGTTTCCCAGAATCCTTGGAGTCATTCCGGTACCTTTTTTGATACCGCTTCCTTTTTCCCCCACTTTCATGATTATCATCGTCATGATCATACGAGTAAGTATTGAATTTTTTCAAATCTTGACTAAACACCCATTTCCGAAGCAACGAGAGGTCACCGTCAGAAAGGCGCGAACCCGGCTCCACAAAGCGATAGAGCCAGGGAGGCATCTCTCGCTCCTCTGTTTCTTCCCAAATTTCTTTTTTCATCTTAATCTGTCGTTTGGGATCAAGCCGCCCCCACGTAGAGAAGTTGATTTCATCTCGGCCTTCATGGACATAATATCCAAATATCCAGGATATTGGCGCCACACGGCCGTACCAGGGCCATATGGTCTCGTTCGAGTGGCAATTATAGCAGGCCCGCCGTAAGATCGCTTTAACTTCTTGAGGTGCAGAAAGTTCATCTTCCACCGGAGGATTCTTCATTTCCACAGGTATGAACTGAATGCCCAGCAGCACCACGACTAATGCGACAACCACAAGAATCAACACCTTACGCATAGCAAACCTCTTAACACTTATTTAGTGCCTGAACGAAAACCCTGTTCAGGCACGGTTTTGAGTTTTAGGTTTTGAGTTTTAAGTTAAAAAAAGAAAGCAATCTCAGCGAGTTGGAAATCTCTAAACAAAATTGAAAAACCATATTTAGGGGTTTTCGTTCAGGCACTATTTATGGAACTTCAATGTTGATGGTCTCGTAAAAAGTCAAAAAGTGCACGATTTGGAATAGTGTCTTTACCTCTAAGTTCTTATAATAATTCGAAATTCCTGAATTCCTAAATTCCTCAATCCATGTAAAAAGGACTTTTTACATGGGTGTCAATGTTTGAAAGGTTTCACCCTCAACGTCAGTCCTTCAACACTCTGAACAACTATCTTATGGCCAACCAGTAGAGGAACATCGCTGACTGCCCTCCAAAGTTCGCCATTGACGAAAACCTGCCCTTCAGTTTCCTGCCACTGTTTGATTTCACCCACCTTTCCAAACATCCCCGTCTTACCGCAGACAGATTTTCTATTCCTGTCCTTGATAAACCAGAACAGAGGGAAAACCACGTGCTCAATCAACTCAAAGAGCACAAAGCCTATCACCAGAATCAATATTATGGTTTCCATCATAGATTTCCTGATGACCGCCGTAAAGGCCTGGCCCGAATCTATCTTTACTTCTGGGGAGGGCCAGGCAACCTCAAAGCTGTTCGTTCATGCTCGCAGTAAACGCCTCACTTTTCCTCAAGAAAATCCGGGTGAGAAGATAAAGCCCCAATAAAAGAAATATCCCATCCCGGATCAGATAAAGGCACATACAGAGGTTCGATGTGCCTTCCTGGCTTGTGCTGAAGCAGCCGCAATGGATGTCCAGGCCACGTGCCAGGTTAAACACCAGGGCCCCAAAAAAGGTAATCAAAAGAAGATTACACAATAGGGCCGCCCCAGGGAGCCAGAGACCCAGGATCAAGAACGCGCCCAAGATCAATTCCAGCCACGGAAGAACGATGGCTGTGAGATTAATAAGCGCATCAGGAAGGATCTGGTAATTGTAGACCGCCTCTGCAAAGGCCGCCGGATGGATGATTTTGTCAACGCTGGCATAGACAAACACGCCCCCTAAAATCAGGCGGATCACGAGAAGAAAAATAGTTGATCTTTTTTTTGGTGTTTCAAGCATTACTCTTTCCACCCTTACTGACCGGAAATTGCTGCTCCACCCAGAGGCTCCAACCGTTTACAAAAACCCTGACATTCTCGTATCCCCTGTAAAATAGCTCTAAGGCCAGGTCCTTGCTGAGTGCGCAGCTTTCCCCGTCACAGTAGACAATGAGAAGCGCGTCTTCCGGTATATCGGCCATCACCTTATCGAAATATTCATCCACTCTCTCCCAGGGGAGATTTTGAGCGCCCTGAATGTGTCCCTCTCTATAGATCTCTGAGGCACGAGCATCCAAAAAAATCGCATTTCCGGAGAAGAAATTATCACGGGCCTGGTCAATGGAAACAACCATGCTTTCACCCGAATCGAGGGTTAGCTGGGCTTCCGGGGACCAATCTCCCACAAGGGGCAAGCGTCCGGGGTGAATTTGATTGATCAGAAGCCCCAATGTCACCGCCAAGAGGACAATAGCAGTCGTCTGCCAGAACATCCGCGATACGATACGATCGCATTTTTCTGCTGTACTTGTTCTTTGCATAATTCGGGTTTGATTTGAAGTGATCTTTTGGCACCCAGGCATGTAAGGGAAAAGTCAAGCCCCCATATTTTAGAAAAGCGCTCGCTTATTTCTTCTTCTCTTTCAAAAAACGACCCCTTATCCTTATGTTAATGATTGGTTTTTCAGGATAATTGGTCTTGAGATTAAGAAACCCGTGAAAGCTTTGTGAAGAGCCGGGGATACTTGTAAAGTGGATCTTAAATCGCCGCCCTTTCTCGATTTCCTCGATCCTGTAGGTCA
>JAUWPC010000335.1 GCA_030611815.1 Desulfobacteraceae bacterium | reverse complement strand
AAAAGAATAAGCCATGGAGGTGGGAGGGGAGGAACATAGCAGGGAGATGGCCTGACAGGGAGAAAAAAGAAAAGGGGCAAATAGTGCTCCCCTTTGTCAGTCGCAAAAAGAGCCTTTAAATTGGGCCCAACTTTATTTTGTCAGAGATCAGTTTGATAATGCTTTGTAGATCCCGTTCTCCCGATATGGTGATTTGATCTGGTAAATGCTTGTGATGAGGAAAACCTTTAATATGTAGATGATGAGGTGAATTGTCCCACCTGATAATCAAATTCCCTCGTCCATTCTGCCAATGATAAGAATATTTTCGCTGGCCGTCTAAAAACATATAATCACGGATATGTAGTCCAGAGAAATCTTCAACAATTTTATGAAACACGTTTTAGCTCTTCCACTTTGGCAGACCAATATTTCTGCCCTTCTTCCGCAAATTGCCAGCTCATAAGGTCATCATATTTCTCGAAATCTTCCCCCCCTTGTTCGTAAGATTTTTCAAAATCAAAATAACTTATGCCGTATTTTTTCTCAAAGTGCTGAACCTCAGCGGAGAAATTAGACAATCTGTACAGCAATTCAGTTAACATATAGTCTTTGATAAGTTCGGACGCGTTTTGGAACGATAATTCCCGAAGAATGTTGAGTAGTCTTTGGTCAACTTTGGCTTCTTTCATAAATCAACCTCCATTCATATTTCCGATTAAACAACTATATCACGATGCAGTCGGAAATGAAAACAGAAAATAGAAATGGGGAGCAGCCAAATAATGCTCTTTCGAGGATTAAAATGTGAGTCTGACGCAGAAATTGGACAGATAAGCGCAGACTTCGAAAGGGGGCGTTTTGAAATTGGCTCGAAAGGTAGTTGTCTGCCCTATTCAAGCTCGTAATGCAGCTTCAGGGCCTGATTGATCTGCGAATTACTTCAAAAGGGCAGGTGACGATCCCGGTGGCATTTAGAGAAAGATTGGGTTTCCTCTCTAACACTGAAGTCGAATTTGATATTGACGGAGAAATGTTACGTCTAAGAAAGGCAAAAGGCGATTACAGTCGTGGCAGGCTCATTGTTTCAAGGATGCGGGGCAAGGCGACGGTCGGTATGAGTACTGAACAGATTATGGCCATGACCCGGGGGGATTGATGGAAATACTGGTTGACAGCAATGTCATTCTTGGCATCGTAATAGAGAATGTGAGCTGCCTTCTCTTTTAGATAACACCCCGCGATACGAAGCTTTCTTTCCAGGTCTCTCCTTCTCATGCGATTGCAATTGTCTCTTGGATAACATCATCGGAAAGTCCACGTTTAATGTCTGCAAGGCGATCTTCTAAGATAAGATCTATTGCCTCTTTCAGGCTATGTTTCGCCTCCTGAACCGTCTCGCCCTGACCATTGGCTCCGGATATTTCAGGGAATATGGCCCAGTACCCGCCTTCCGGGGCTTTTTCAATGATTGCTGTTAATTCCCCTTTCCCAAGACAATTTCATCGTCCTTGCAAAGAAGGCAAGTCTGCTGCCGACCGCTTCTTTTCTTGAACACTTGTTTTTACGATACCTGGATCTCCGCAAGATGTCATGAACGAAGAACCGCCGGAAGCAGTTAAGAATTTTTTGAATAAGGACCACACTTCTCTGCCAACAAGAGGAACATCAAGAAGATCCGGAGTTCTTTTTTTCCTGATCAGGATGCCAGGTATGCCGGCAGAAATGACTTTCCTCAATGAATCAATTGTGTTATCAATAGGATGATATCGTCTGACATGTCCGGTCAGCCAGCATGATCGCGGTGAAATAAGATAAACATGAGTCGAGTGGAAAAGAGCAGCCCATGACCCCCTTGAAAACAGCACTCGTGCACGTCAATGCATCTCTGCCCATGGCGATCGACGACATTACCTTTGTCGCCTGCATCAAAGGAACGTGCAGGATCCAGAAATGGAGGGCGCACATCCTGAGTTTTTTCCTGGAAACTCCCGTCTGGTTGATTCATGACATTATCCTTTCGGGGGTTTTCACTTTCAAAGAGCTGATGGACGCTCAAACCCGATGGAAAACCGAGGAATATGCCGATGAAAAGACCACCCGATGGATACAGGAGATGGCCTATCTCTCAATGGAAAGGGCTGCTGAACTTGGCATTGCCCGTTTTATCTGACCTTGAAACGTGCTGGACCTTAGGCGGCGGCACGGGTCTGTTCCTGAGCCTCAATCACAGGGTCAGTTATGATATTGATATCTTTCTGGAAGACCCACAAGCATTGAAGCGGATCGCCGGAGATCCTCGTACAAAGCTGATTTCAGATGACTGGCAATTCCCTGGCAATTATTTGAAGTTGATAAGAGAAGAGGGGGAAATCGATTTCATCCTTGCAAGCAACATCACAGAAAACTTTTTTTTTGTTTACAATTTCAAAGGGACTCAGATCAATGTGGAAACCCCTGCGGAAATCATTGCCAAAAAGATCCGATATCGCGGACCCACTTTTACCATCCGGGACATTTTTGATTTTGCCGCGGCTGTGCACCATGATCCGCATTTGATCAACACGCTGCGACAGGTTATTTCTCAGGTGGATTTTCAGAAAACCCTGGATCGTGTGACCCTCTTGAAGCGCAACTTTCCGGAAGACCCGTCCATATCCCAATTCATCAATGTTATTGAAACAGAAGACAGAGTGCCTGAAATGTATGACCGCGTCACAAAGGTATTGAAAATCGGCATGCGCTAAAAATGACACCGCAGCGGATTTATCCCGATATTGAGAAAATACGTTTTGAGTAAGATTACGATTATGATTATGAAATAGGGGAGTTATTTCGTTCAGGTACTATAATTGAAAAACGAGGGCCATGACAGGGTGACGGAAAAAAGGGCAGAAGATCAGAAAACAGTCAGGTGGAGCATCAAGTGGAAGCTCATGGGTGTTATTACACTCTTGGTGTTCGCTCTTGTGGCCATATTGTCCTATACCCAGATCTCGTCTCAAAGAAAGATTTTGGAGGTGGAACTGAACGAGAGGATTGCGCTTATGCGGGCAAACCTCGTCGAGCGCGGAAAGGGTTTTATCATCAATTTATCCCAGCAGATCGAAAACGACCTGGCCGCTTTCAATCTGTCCGGTGTGATGCAAACCCTCAAAGAAAGCGCGGAGAGCAACAAGGAAATCAAATACACGATTTTAATGGATTCCTCAGGCGTGGTTTTTATGGACACCCACAGGCCGGAGCTCACCCAGACCCGATTGACCGGGGAGCGCGACAGGCGGGCGCTGGCCCAAAGCAAGGTGGCGGTGATGAACTACAGGGAGGGAGATGAATCAATTATTGAAATCGTAAATCCCTTACAGATCAGTACAGAGCCCTGGGGTGCGTTAAGGCTCATTTACACACTGAAGCTCCTTGAAAATGAGATAGAAATCTCCCGCAAACAGATTCGCAAAGAGATAAAGCGGATGATTTACCGATCTATTCTGACGTCCCTCATCTTTCTCGGGGCATGTCTTCTGCTCGTCTTTATCCTGTCAACAAGGTTCTCGAAACCGCTCATTCGCCTCACCGAATCGGCGAGAAAGCTTTCAAAAGG
>JAUWPC010000225.1 GCA_030611815.1 Desulfobacteraceae bacterium | reverse complement strand
CATGCTGGTCATAGGAACATCAAGCGTGGTTCAGCCTGCCGCATCCTTGGCCTTTGAGGCAAAATCAGGTGGCGCCCTGTTAGCGGAAATCAATCTCGAGAGGACACCCAATTCAGATCTCATGGATTTTGTCTTGCTCGGAAAGGCCGGGGAAATTCTTCCCAAACTCGTGGAGGGCTGGGAATGAAGCGCTCCGGGCTTATTACCCTGCTCACCGATTTTGGCCTGGAAGATCCTTATGTGGGCATGATGAAGGGGGTTATATTGGCTATCAACCCAGTTGCCCGCATTATTGACATAAGCCATCATGTTAAAGCCGGATCCATTAGCAGGGCTGCGGGCATCATCCGCGAGACCTATCCCTACTTTCCGGAAGGGACTGTCCATGTGACAGTGGTTGACCCCGGGGTAGGCGGCAAGAGACGGGCAATCATCTTACTGGCCCGGTCTCATCTTTTTGTGGGACCTGATAATGGCATCTTATGGCCGATAATCAATGCGCATAAAAATATCAGGATCATACACCTCACCGAAACCAAATACTTTCTCCCTGATGTTAGCAACACATTTCATGGCCGGGATATCTTTGCCCCGGTGGCAGCACACCTGTCTATGGGATCTGACCCTTTTGAAATGGGACCGGTCATCAGCGACCCTGTCAAGCTGCAGCTCCCTGCTCCACACCAAGAAGGAGGCACCCTCTATGGCCAGGTAGTCAGTGTCGATCACTTCGGAAACCTGATCACTAACATCCATCGTAAAGAGATTGAGGGATTTGCGGGGGGTAGAACTCTGGTCATAAGGCTTGAGGACTTGCTTATCGAAGGTATACGAGGGACATATGCCGAATGCGGAAAAGGCGAAATCCTGAGTCTGTTCGGGAGTTCCGGTTACCTTGAGATCGCAGTAAATCTGGGCCGGGCCTCTGATCTACTTGGCCTCGATGAGGCGGAAATCATCGGGTTAGCGGTTGAAGTGAGCCGAGGTCTCTAAATACTCTTCCCACTCCACAGGTAATAGATACTTCTTCCTGTTGTTGCACTCTTTACAGGCAGGGACAAGATTCCCTTTCTTGCTTTTTCCACCACGTGCAAGAGGCACCACATGGTCCATGGTCAGGTTCTCCCGCCCCACCTGGCGGTTGCAGTAATGGCAAATCCCCTTCTCGATTCTGCTGTTCCACCAGTGGGAACGTCTCAGGCGCCGGGCCTTTTCCTTTTCCCGTCTTATCTCTTCATCGCTGACAGTGCTGAAATCGAAGCTCATATACACCTTATAAGAAAAGGAAACTTCCTGAATTCCTCAATCCCTAAATTGCCTTTCTCAATTCCCATATTTCTCTTTTAGCAGCCTGATAACCTCTCTTAGACGCTCTTCTTGTTGTCCGTCTTGATCATTTTCAGGCTTCTGTGGAGTTCCGGTCTTTTCTGTTGTGGTCTTAAAAAAAGAGGCCTCAATGGGTGGGTTTACACGTATGTTAAGGACAAAATAGTGTTCAACCCTCTTTTTTTCGACAGAGTAGTCTATCTCGTAGGGATACCATCCTGAATCCACCTGTTTGTAATTGTCAAACCGGACGATCGCCAGATCTTGGCTTGAAGACCTTATAGGCACATAGGAAAGAAGGAGGGGAAGAAAACTCTCCTTATGAATCAGAAGCTTTGGACTCTCAGGGCCCTTATCTCCTACTCGATAGGCAATGATCCCGTCAAGCCGGGTAAACCCGACAGACTCAAGATTAACGCCCATTTGAGCCAGGAAAGTCATAATTGTATCCCGGTTATTTGCCATCAAAAGCCATCTAAAGGCAGTGTCACTGTTCAATTGCCCCTCCGCAACCTCATACGCAACCTGCCCTTCTCTCTGCGCCGGCTCTCCGGGGGGTGGGGGTGCCGGCGCGCCGGCGATATCCGGACTCTCCGGCCGTCCTGTGATCTCTGAGCGGCAATATCCTGGGGACTTAAGCCATGTTTTCTCCTGAAAAACCATTGTGGTCTCTCGATCTTGAGGGTCTAACACGTGAGTGGACTGGTCAATGATCAATGTCTTGAAACTGGAAAATCTCGCCCTCATTTTGTCAATAATCTGGTCCACCGGCATAAGATACCCTGACGAACTGCCGGGCATTACCAAAAGGAGAGATGTAATAATCAAAATCATTCCAACTTTCTTGAAATTGGCATTTGCGCGCACACCAACAGTAGGGCCGCTCTTTTCCATCTGTCTTAACATCGCCTCTCTCACCTGATCCATAAGCTGAGGGATTTTTCTCTTGGTATAGCCTGCAAGAGAAATCGGTTTTCCGATACTTAAGCTGAAGGAGCCCTTTTTTATCCTGAGGCTCCCCTTGGGGGCAATGCGGTAGCTGCCGTTGATCGCCACAGGTACGATGTCGCAACCTGATTTGATCGCCAGACTGAATCCACCCTTTTTAAATTGCCCCAATCTTCCGTCAGGGCTCCGCGTCCCTTCAGGGAAAATGAGCACGGACGCCCCGTTCTTTATCCTTTCTGCCGCCTGGTTCATGCTTTTAACGGCCTTTCTTGGATCGTCTCTCTCTATCCCTATGTACCCAGCTCTCCTCGTGGCAGGGCCAAAAACGGGGAGATTCATCAGTTCCTGCTTCAAGATAAATTTGAAATTCACCGGCAGGCATGCAAGCAGGGCAAAGATATCGAAAAAGCTCTGGTGATTGGTCATATAGATACGCGGCAGGTCAGTGTCAAGATTTCCCAGGCCACTCACCCTTACCTTGATGCCACAGACCCGGAGAATCATTTTGGCCCATGGAACAGCACTATAGAGATGCACCTTCTTTCCGGTCTTGTCAACCATAGAGATCATAATGGCCCACGAGCTCATGATTATTGTCCAAACAACAATAAACGCGTTTAAGCTGAGATATCTGATCATAATAAGTGCTCCTGAAGGCTACGTGTCCAGAGTTCAATCAAAAAGTAAAACCATCTGAATCAAGCTCAACCAGACGCTATCCTCCTGAAAACTTACTTCAAGGACCGTTTCGCCGTCTTTGGCCTCATAGATTACAATTTCGCCCCTTGATTTCTCATTCAAGAGCAGATTCCAATTTAAATAGTGTCTGAACGAAAACTAGGATTTTTTGTCAAGGTCAAGGAAGATCAAAATTTTAACCACAGGAATACATTGAGTATTTTGAGGATTAAAATTTTTATCTGACGCAGAGATTGGCGAAAAAGACAGTTTTCGTTCGGGCACTAAATAGCCGAAAATGAGTGAGCCCTAAGCATTGACGATCTGTCTTATCCTTTCTTTTACCCATGAACGCACCAATTGTGCTCGGTCTATTCCAGAGCGTTTGGACTCCCTGTCGATTATTCTGACATCTCTGGGTTCAAGTCTTAATTGAATCAACTTCTTGGGCGGTCGGGTGAATTTCAGTGCTCCTTCTTGCCACCCTTCAAAATCTTCAGGCTCGTGGCCATCCCAGAATTTCCCCAGATCCTCATCATTCATGGGCCGAATATCTGAAACTTTTTTTGTTTTTTTCATCATATTATTCCTCGTCTTTCATTATAGGCCTTTCTTTGCTTTGAATTCATATCCCGTGCCGTAATTATTTTGAGGAGATTGGTCCCTTTCATGAAGCCTAATTTCAAGACCTCTTCTGAGAACATTACTCTCACCAGAACAAGAAGATATCTTCCTGAGAAAGTCTGCCCGTAAATAAAATAACAATCTTTGTAAGTCATTGAAAATGAATGTGGATCATCATAAATCACTTCTTCAACTTCCCAAATTTCAATATGGTGCTTTGTTTGAAGTTTTTCTCTTACCCCGGATGATACAGTGACTTCGCATTCGAAAACTTTTCCCCGCCCCATGACTTCTCCCGAAAGTAGCTTACAATATCTTAGAGTATCTTAGAAGATCTGTCAAATTTAAGGTGAAATTGCCGGGATTTCTGATTTCAAGCCGGTCTTTAAAAATTGCAATATTTACGGAATCATATTCAAAATAATCCCTGTGACAAAATGCATTGATAATGGCCTCCCGAAAAGCGTCCCTGTCATCGCTGTCCAACGAACCGATTGTAAGTAACCATTCTGGCAAGGACATTAACGGCATTCTCCGGGGTTTGATAGAAGACACCACTGTAACGCCTGCCGTCTACGGGACGGACGACACCTTCTCCTGTATTGGCCAGGGATACTCCAATCACCGGCTTCTCGTATGCCTCCATTAATTCTACTATCTTTGCGATGTATGTTTTTTCATATTCATGGCTAAAGGTTTCCATCTGGTCCAGGAACTCTGAAGAAACGGCCTTGTCAACCTCACGGGTAGACTGGGTTAACAGGCGGACATACTCAAAACGGCCCACGATTCCAAGGCTTATAACGGCATCAATTCCGTCCCACTTCAGGAGTTCTTCCACGGCCACAAGGGGGACGTCGAGGTCACGGGACCCCACCAGATCAACGGGGTTTCCCCGACTCCAGAATGGGGGAAGATATTTTCCGATAGTTTCAATAATGCTTTCAGGAATATCCGGTATTATAAGCCCTCTTTGGTTGCACTCATCAGCGGTCACCACTCCCCAGCCTCCTCCCAGGGTTACAATGCCGATTCGATTTCCTTTGGGCAAAGGCAGGGAAGAAAAACCTGCTGATAAATCCAGTAGCTCTGTTGGAAATCTCACATCCAAAACGCCGGCCTGGCGGCATGCGGCCCTGAATGCGGAGTGCTCTCCGCTCATGGACCCGGTATGGGAGGCTGCAGCCGTTCGCCCTGCTTTGGTTTTCCCTCCCTTTAAAACAATTACAGGCTTCTTTCGGTTTATTCGTTTAGCTACATCGAGAAAATGTCTCCCATCACCAACACTCTCTATGTAAAGGATAATAATGTTAGTGTGGGGATCGCGCTCCAGGTATTCCAGATAATCAGTGCAGGCAAGTGCGGCCTCGTTTCCCGATCCAACAAATACAGAAACGCCAATCCCCTGCTGCTCCGCCCAGTGAATAAGCTGGTTGCCCAAATTTCCCGATTGGGAGACAAATGCTACCGACCCTTTTCTGGGTCTTGTATGGGTTCCCGTGGCAAAAAGCCCGGCATATGGACAGATAATTCCCATGGTATTGGGTCCAACAAGTGTCACGTTCTCTTCCCGGCAGATATCAACAACTTGTCTTTCCAGCTTTTTACCTGCCTCATCCGTCTCGCTGAATCCTGAGGTGATTAACACAACACCCTTTATACGCTTTTTGCCACACTCTTTTAAAATACCTGGAATGGTTTTGGCTGGAGTGGTTATAAAGGCCAAATCTACGGGCTCGGTAATATCGTAAATATGCTTGTAAACCGGCAGGCCGCAGATTATTTTCTCTTTGGGGTTTACAGGGAATATCTTTCCTTGAAATTTTCCTGCCACAATATTGCTGAGGATAATTTGACCCCATTTACCAAACGTTGAAGATGCCCCAATAACTGCCACGGACTTGGGATCAAAAACAGCATCGAGACCCGAAGAAGAACTGTCCATATTCATAAGATTATCCATTGATTTTCCCACTAATCACACTTTCTCATATTGACACTGAACCTCGTCAGTCCCGTAGACCCTCTCAAGCCTGCGTATTATGAAATGACCACGTGCCATGGCTTGGAAATGGTCGATAAAAATCGTGTTTATCAATGCACCTCCCGCTGCCCCAATTAGAGGCACGGCCTGTGCTGC
>JAUWPC010000135.1 GCA_030611815.1 Desulfobacteraceae bacterium | reverse complement strand
ATCAAGACCGATCCGGAAGCTGTGCGTGAACAGGCCCTCTGGTGCGGCATAAGACCTGACCTTCGGATATTGGACGTGGGATGTGGGCCCGGGAAGACAACCTCTATTCTCCACGAGATGGTCAAGCCAAACGGTCAGGTGGTGGGAGTGGATTTTTCACGGGAAAGGATCCGCAAGGCAAAAGAGCGATACGGCGGTGAGCCGGGAATTGATTTTGAAATTTGTGACTTCACAAAACCGATGCGTGGCGGGCTGCGCAATTTTGATATCATCTGGATTCGTTTTGTCCTCGAATACCATGCAAAGGAAAGCCCAAATATCATCAAGAATATCACGGATTGTCTGAGGCCGGGCGGATATCTCTGCCTCCTGGACCTGGACCATAACTGTCTCAACCATTATGAGTTGCCCCCAGAAATGGAAAGTACCCTGTTTCAGGTCGTCGGCGTGATGGAAAGAGAGTATAACTTTGATCCCTACATAGGGAGAAAACTCTATTCCTACTTGTATGATCTGGGCTATCAAGATATACAGATGGATCTGAGGGCGCACCATATGATCTACGGGGAGACAAATGAGGCAGACCTGTTCAACTGGACAAAGAAACTGGAAATGGCCTCCACAAAGGCCTCAGAGGTTTTTGAAGATTATCCGGGCGGGCACAAAAAGTTTTTTGCTGATTTTGTCAGTTTCTTTAATGATCATAGGAGGTTTACCTACACGCCGCTGATCCTTTGCAAGGGCATGAGGCCGTTTTGACTTTTGGAAAAACGCTCGGAGATTTCTATGAATTTATCCTCGCAGGAGAGGAAAGCATCTACTACGATAGGATCAAAATCCTTTCCTCTCTCTTTTTCGATTATTGATTTTGCCACGTCATGCTGATATGCCTCTTTATATATCCTCTTGCTGACCAGCGCATCATATACGTCTGCTAAGGCCACTATCCGTGCGCAAAGCGGGATCTCCTCCCCTTTGAGGCCATTGGGATATCCGGTGCCATTGAATCTCTCATGATGGGAGAGGGCAATTTCTGCACTCATGCGCAAATAGTCTGCCTTGGGATATTTCTCCAAGGCCTCGTTAAGTGTCTCAAAACCGATAACACTGTGCCTTTTCATGATTTGAAATTCTTGATCATCAAGCTCTCCCGGTTTAAGCAATATATAGTCAGGAATACCTATTTTTCCGATATCATGGAGTGGGCTGGTCAGGAAAATATTATCGAGAAACAGGCCATCTATCTCTTTAGGGGGATTATCCAATTTTAAAATAGCTGTTGTCAGTTCCTTGGAGTAGTGTCGTATACGTTCCAAATGATTGCCTGTTTCTGAATCACGCGACTCGACCAGCCTGGCTAAGGAGAAAATAACGATATCCCTGCTCTCAAAACCGGATATCCTTTCTCCGGCCCTGATCCTTACGGCCAGTTCATCTTTAACAAAGGGCTTTGTAATGAAGTCATCTGCTCCTGCATCCATACCCCTGACAAGGTCGTTGACATCTTCTCTTGAGGTGACCATTATGATGTAGATGTACTGGCTCCCTTCAGCCTCTCTTATTCTCCTGCAAAGCTCCAGGCCGTCCATGCGAGGCATCATCCAGTCCGTAATTACCATTCTCGTTCTCTCGTTTTTCCAGGCCTCCCAACCCTCCACCCCGTCACTGGCAACAAGGGTCTCATAGCCTAAACTCCTGACCAGCAGGTCCATTTTCTTGCGGCTTACAAGTTCATCATCCACTATCAAGATTTTCATAAAAGATGCTCCCTGATCTCTTTCGTTTGTTTATAGGGTCCTCTCCATTTTTTCTAAACCATCCATCTCTTTTTCGAGCCTTTCGAGGGCCTCGATCCCCCTCTCCAATTTACCTGATTCCCCGATATTTTCAAGCTCAAATGCGATTCTGGAAAGCTCGTCCGCTCTTAGGTTCGCAGCGCCCCCCTTTATGGAATGTGCCTCTCTCCTCACCCGGTCAGCATCCTGGCTCATTAGGGCCTGTTGGATGACCCCGATCTGTCCTCTGACGTTTTCCATGAAACCCTTCAAGACCTCCATCAGGAGCGCTTCATCTCCTTCAAATTCGTTCAATGCCTTCTCAAAATTCATCGGAAGGCCCTTTTTGGATTGATGCTTGTTGGAGCGCTGCGGAAGTCCCGATTCATCGGGGATGATTGTATCGGGTTGCGGGGTGGGCTGGAGACTCGAAGTTTCGGCATCCCCGTCGGCAACCGAAACAGTCCATTTCTCCACCATGGCCAAAAAATGCTTCCTCGTCAAGGGTTTGGTGAGGTAATCATCCATTCCTACCCCTAAGCATTTCTCCCTGTAACCTTTCACGGCGTGTGCTGTCATGGCAATGATAGGAACCCTCTGGATTGCTGATTGTTGATTGTTGATTGTTGATTGTATCTGGGTGCTGCTGGATAGCGGTTGTTGATGATCAGATGTCATATCGGTAGTTTCGATTTGCCTACTTTGGGTTTCAAGTTTCCTGATTTCGCGGGTCGCCTCATAACCATCCATGAGAGGCATTTGGATATCCATTAGGATGAGGTGGTAGTGATTCTTTCTATAAAGGTCTAATGCCCCAAGACCATTCTCCGCCAAGTCTACATCATACCCGGCCGCCTTTAGATGGCTCATGGCTACCTGTTGATTGGTTGGATAATCTTCCACTAAAAGTATTTTAAACAATTTTCTTTGCTTCTCTACCTGCTTTGGGCTGATAACCGGTTTTTCATCTCTTTTAATCCGGGTACCCTTTTCAATCGTTTGCTTGGGGAAAACCGTTGTAAACCAAAAGCAGCTCCCCATTCCCACTTCACTCTCTACACCGATTTCGCCACCCATCAGTTCCGCTAATTGCTTTGATATAGTGGTTCCCAGACCTGTTCCACCGTATTTTCTGGTGGTTGAACTGTCTGCCTGGGTGAAGCTCTCGAAAATGGTGTCCTTTTTATCTTTTGGTATTCCGATACCCGTATCCCTGACCGAAAAACGTAGTTTGACACTATTGCCAAGGTCTTCAGCCACGTGAACGTCGATATTTATCTCACCTTTGAGGGTGAATTTAACTGCGTTGGCCACAAGATTTGTCAATACCTGTCTCAGCCGTCCAGGATCGCCAATGACACTGGACGGGATATCCGGCGCCAAAGACCCCTTGATTCCCAGGCCTTTTTGCTTGGCCGTGTGTGCAAAGCTGTTCACAATATTATCGACCATACCCGTGAGGTCAAATGAGATCTCCTCCAATTCAAGCATTTCCGCCTCAATCTTCGAAAAATCGAGGATGTCATTGATAATACTGAGCAAGGTGTTCGATTCTGTCTGGATGGTCTGTAATATATTACGCTGATTGCTATCCATGTCAGTCATCATGGCTAATTCGGTCATGCCGATAATACCGTTCAAAGGGGTCCTTATCTCGTGGCTCATGTTGGCCAGGAATTTGCTCTTTGCCCTGCTGGCAGCCTCTGCTGCCAATTTTTCCCTATGCATCGCCTCGGCGTGCTTTCTCTCTGTGACGTCCCGGATGACCCCCCGGAATCCTATTGGTTCGCCTGCCAAATTGTTCAACAGGGAAACAGAGATCTCGAGATTTCTTGTCCCCCCATCCTTTCTTATAATCTGGTAGTCTATAATGTTCGCAGGCTTTCCGGTACGATAGATTTCATTGAAGGCCTTATACATTTTCGCAGAGGTCTCCGAATCGGTATACTCCCGGTTGTCCACACCCATTAATTCCGCACGGGGGTACCCAAGTATCTTACAAATCGAGTCATTGAAAAACGTGAATCTACCGGCCAAATCCACTTCAAAGTATCCCTCTTCAATCCTTTCAAGGATGGTACGATATTTCTCCTCGCTCTCCTGAAGCTTCTGGAAAGAGATAGCATTGGCCATACTTATGGCCGTTTGGGATGCAACTCCCATCAACAGGTTCATGTCGCTCTGGGTAAGGTGCCGTTTTGTATTTACATTATCCACAATGATTATACCGAGAGGTTCTTCTTCATACACAATAGGTACGCAAATAAATGCCTTGGTAGCTGTATGCCTCAGAAATTCGAGGCTCCTTTCTGAAATCTCCTGTTCTATTTCGGCAACATCGTTTATCAAAAAAGGTTTCTGTTGTTTGAAGGCCTGCACCACGACGCCTTTGGAATGTGGACTTTCCAGGTGAAACCCGGTGTTTGTCAAGACCTCCTCCAGTTCAGAGTCGTATCCGTACCCATCCCTATAGTATAGGCGCGTCTTTTCCTTATTGGCGAGCATGATCATGCCGCGATCAAAATCTAAACGTGTCTGCATCAGGCTCATCACGGTGCTGATGAGTCTATCAATATCTAAGATCGTGGAGATAGCCTTTCCTATTTCCTGAATAAATACAGCATTGTTGTAACGGATATTAGTCTCATCGAGAAGGTCCTTGGCTGCATCACCCTGCTCTGTAATGGTTTTAGATAGCTCTTCTTTTTGAAGAAACTGAGAATAAAACGAAAACATCATAACAAGCAATGCGCATGATAGAGTAAAAGTGATCCAACTCATTACTGGCAAGAGGAATAAAAGGACGAGAGAGGAAAATATAGAGAGAAGGAGAGAGTAGTTGCGTACCAGTTTCCAGATATACGATGGAGTATTTTCCCAGGTGATGATGTAACGACAAGAGTTACCACCTTTGTGGTAACATGAAGGATGCTCAACCTTGGCAAACTTTTTCGTGAACAACCTCGCAACAGATTCGAAGGTTCCTATCCGATTTTTACATTGGTAAGGCTTTTCATTAACTCCCGGTCGTGGGGTAGAAATAATTTCAACCTTGTTAGCGCCTATTTTTTTTGTTTTGATATCGGCTCCGCGACTCATGACAGCATAGATTTTTCCCATCGACAGGTAAAGAGCGGTCAGGCTCATTAATCCCAGGGTGTATTGTTTTGCGGCGCCCATCCCTTCAGATGACGCGGCGAACTGTCCCGCCTCTTTGGCGATATCTTTGTTACCTGTCTTCGTGGCCAAGGCCTCATGGAATCGATCGACTTGGTCCTGGGTGAACCAAAGACCTGGCTCTTTCACATCGTGAGTCGTAATCCCCGCATATCCAAGGACAAAATCGATGTTGATTTCAGGATAATGTTTCTTAATCAAGGCTACGAAAATCCCTATGATTCTGCTGTTATATAAAGGGGGACTAAGTTTATCAATGTTATTGGTAGAGGCCATAAATTGTTCCGTCTTGGGGGAAGGGCATCTTGGAGAGATGCCCTTTGTGGTAGGCGTTTTGCGCTTTCCCGCCACAGATAAAGCGTTCAAAAGCGTTCTTTGAGTGTCCCTTTGGGTGCTAATCAAAGCTTATTCCGAAATTTTTCCTCACATACGCCATATATTCATCTGCACACTTCACGCTCAATATCCATAGTTAATATCGTTTTCCAGCAGGAACGTCCTCTGCTTCAGTATAATCACAGGGATAAATCATGATGGGGATCTTGCTCATTTTGTAGAGACTTGTCAACTGCTTGATAGCGACAGACAGTATAATCCATGGGAGGCGCTCTGGATTAGTAACCATTATTTTTATCCCATTTAAAAGTTCAGACATATTGAGTCCCAGATCCGACTGGTTAACGATCAATATAGCTTTTAGATCGTTTCTCATCTGTAGTCTAATTTGAATTTTTTGCGCATATATTCCATGTATTCATTTCCGTATCGGACATTCAGGATCCATGCATAGTATTGCTTCTCATAAGGCACACCTTTGCCTTTAACATACTCAAACGGGTACAATAGTATGGGCACCTTGACCATGGGAAATTTACCGACCAGCTGGGCAATTGCCATGGATAGCACATCCCAGGCAAGACCATCGATATTAACCACCAGGATCTTGATTCCATTTAACAGTTCTGAGAGATTAAACCCCAAATCTGATTGATCAACAATCAAAACCGCATTTAGCTCTTCCTCATGCTTTAGGGCATAGGTCATCCATTTCCGCAAGAAACCGTAGCGGCCATAAACTTCTTTAAGTGAGTCTTCCTTGAAATTATTTTGTATAAGGCCCATGGCGTCTATAAGGAGCCCGCCCGAATAATTGCTATAAAAGCGATCCAACTCCCAAAGGTCAAGCTGGGAGCATTCACTAAAAGTCCATCCCTTCAGGAGAGTAGCACGAGAAACCAGATTTGCGTATGGAAGATATGAGAATAGGTCCATCGAGCATCCCCTGGGGTTTTCTAACTCTCTGGCAAAACCGCCAAAAACACGGTCTGGGAACTTGTTCTCTGGACGAAAAAAACTCATTACATAATCCATTTTGGCGGAAGGGAGACGATGTATATTATCCAAGTAGAGCATGATCTGTTTTAACACCGAGAACCCTGCCCGTCTACCCTCAACACTTCTTGCGGCATGGTGATGAATCATCCAGGCCCGCTCATAGGCCCTAACCATTGAGATGTGACCATATATCCGCCCGTTTCTCTGGTAGGTGAAATGCTTTGAGATTTCAGGGTTGTCCCGATAAAGCCTTACGTAAGTCTCCTTGAAACGTTTTCGGTTGTAACTGAGCATCCCGTATTTCTCGGGATAGATAAAACCTGATTCAAAGAAGAACTCCCAGAGTTCATCCATCTCAACCCTGTTGGAAACATGGGCGTTAGTGTCTAAGGAATTGGCTAAGAGATGGGATAACTGGCTATAGGAATTGATATCCATATCGAGAATGGCAAAGCTGCAGCGGACCTTTTTCTTTTCCATTTCCAAACGGCTGATCACCTGCGCAGAGCACTTTATTCTTATTGCGTTGGCAAACTCGATAGTTAGCTCGGGGATAACCATACCCTCTATCAGGACGCCTTTATCTATCTCTTCGCATACAGAAAAGCCCGAAGTAGAAATATCCAAGGCATCGAGTTGCATCCTTTTCTCAATAAAGGGATGGTTAAAAATGATAACAGGTGTTAGTGAAGTATTCTGTGCGGGGTTTCTGCCCTGCTCTCTCTCGGAACGTTTAACCTGATTTTCTGCTGGTACCAGGACAACGTCCGCGTAATATAAGCCCTCGTGTCGACGAATGCAGTGACAGGGGCCGGAAAACAAATTCTGTTGATCTCTGCGAAGATGAACCATGGTCAAGACACCCGTACCAGGTGACCAGTCAAAGCTATTGGAAGGCATATGCCTCAATCTAACGCAGAACCCTTTAGGGCTATAATCCACCAACTCCCCTTTGATCACGAGTCCTCTTTGAACCAGCTCCACGTCTATTTCCTTGCAGGAATAGCGCCTTATCTGACGCTGACCCACTGCATAGGCTTTCTGGGGCAAAGTAAGAGAAAAACTGCTCTTGCCCATCTTATTTAGGGTGGCCGGTATCAGTATCACCGTTTGCCCATCATCGATAATGAGGTGAAGAAACGTATATCTTTTAAGATTTGTTCGTAACGAGCTATCAGCCAAAAACTGACAGGTCAGTTCACTGCCAAGGCATGGACCAGGCTTTGCTTTTACAATCACGCTATCATCGTATCTGGGATGACGCAGCAGGACAAGGAGGTGTCTATTCATAAAGTGAATATGATTAAGTTTATTCTTCAGGGAGTCTTCATCGAGCACTTTAGCGGATTCTAAGGCATTATTGAGATCCTGATGTTGGAATAGCCAGGGTGGAGGTGTAAATTCCTCCTTGGTGACAGACCCAGTTAAAATCTCCTGTCCGGTAATAAGCCGTTTTTTATTCTCTTTTAGTTTGCTAATGGGAAATTTGTCGACGTCGTTATTTCTTAGCGGCATTTTCACTGAGCTGTTTTTCTTCATTTCAACCCCTCGATCTGATTCCCACAATTCTTGTCAATACCGACCATAACAGTGGACATGATCAGGCATTGGCGGCCAATCATAATGGATGTACGCCTCATATTAAGTTCCAAACTCGGGAAAATGACGGTTGACGAAAAACGTCCAGAAATGCTCCCAGCGATTGCTCAAGATGAGAGATCGAAGTGTAAGAACAGTCTGGCCGCCATTGATGGTCCATCGCATGCCTGACTTCTTCATTCGGGCACCAATGAGATTCTTACACGCGGCTTGAACGACACCACTTCCGATAGGGAGCTTGTTTTGTTGCAGTTCAAAGTAGTTCATTCTCTTTCTGTTGCGCTGGAGGTACTTGAGCGCTGCTTCAATTTCCGGGTTCTCTTTTGTTTTGCTCCGTCTGTATCGCACGGCCCGAATCACCTTGGAAGCGCCGTTGGGATCTTCCTTTAGAATAGTCCGGTGTTTTTTGTACCAGGCCTTTGCATCTGATGAATCTCTGAAGAACGCCTCGGATAGCTTTGAGAGATGCTCGCAGACGTGGAAGAAATCAACCACATGAATCGCATCGGGGTATTTTTTACGAAAAAATAGCCATAAATCACGGGCGCCGTCCGCTATACATACAATGTATTTAAATTGGTGTTTCTTGGTTATGGCTTCCACTTCTTTTTCAAGAATGCGTTTGGCCTGTGTTTTTCTTTTCTCAGGCATACGACCGATATACACAGTATCCAACCTGTTGCCTCCGGCATCGTATGTGCTTAGCGTGGCTGCTGTGGCTTGTCTCCATCCCTCCTTTCTGATCAGAACGGATGTGGAGTCCATGCTCATGGCCAAGGTCACGGCCTTTTTAGAAACCGCTTGCTTGGATTGCATCGTATGAAGAAACCCACTTGTTTCCAGAAAATCGCCAACATATTCGAGGACCCTTTTGGCGGTCCCTTCTGAGGGTTTCATAAGTGTCCATTTCTTACAATGTTTGAC
>JAUWPC010000250.1 GCA_030611815.1 Desulfobacteraceae bacterium | reverse complement strand
AAGGGATTACATGATAGAAGTAAGCCATCTCAGTAAATATTTCGGTGAAAATTGCGCTGTTGACGACATATCCTTCACTGTGGGCCGGGGAGAAGTCTTAGGCTTCTTAGGTCCCAATGCCGCGGGAAAATCGACCACTATGAGGATGATCACAGGCTTTCTTCCCCCCACATCAGGGACGGCTACTATCGGGGGGAGCGATATTATCGGGGAGTCCTTGGCGGCGAGGAGGAAGATCGGCTATCTGCCTGAAAATGCCCCTGCCTATCCTGACATGACAGTTGTCGGGTTTCTCGGTTTTATCGCAGGGATGCGAGGTCTTTCCGGTGACTCAAAGAGAAGGCGTATAGAAGAAATCCTTGAACGTTGTTTCCTCACAGAGGTCCGGTTTCAGACCATAAACACCCTTTCCAAGGGGTTTAAGCAGAGAGTCTGTTTCGCGCAGAGCATCCTCCATGACCCGGAATATCTCATCATGGATGAGCCCACGGATGGTCTTGATCCAAATCAAAAATATGAGATTCGCGCCATGATCCGTGAAATGGCCCGCAACAAAACGATCATCTTCTCAACCCATATATTGGAAGAGGTGGGGGAGGTGTGCACGAGGGTGATTATCATCGCCAAGGGCCGGATTGTGGCTGACGATACACCTGAAAGGCTCATGGCAAGGTCGGCCCTTCATGGGACTATCCGTTTTACCATTAAGAAGAGAGATGGAAAAGATATCGTTCAAAATGTGAACGATATCCCAGAGATCAAAAAGAGTGAAATTGTCAATGAAGACGAAACAGAGATGACTCTCCGAGTTTTTCCAAAGGGAACGCCTGCACCGCCGGCAGACTTGATTCTCCGCCATCTTCTTGAAAAGGGATTCTCCGTGGAGACATTTTTCATGGAAAAAGGTCGTCTGGATAAAGTGTTTCGCATGGTTACAATGCCCGATTCAATAGAGAGGGAAGTATGAAAGATTTTTTTAGGAACACTGCCGGAATCCTGAGAAGAGAATTTGCAGACTATTTCGGGTCTCCGGTGGCATATGTTTTTATCGTGATCTTCCTGCTGTTATGCGGGTTTTTCACCTTTTCCATGAGCCATTTTTATGAGATAGGCCAGGCAGACCTCCGGACATTTTTTGAATGGCATCCCTGGATTTTCCTCTTCTTGGTCCCTGCCGTGGGCATGCGGCTCTGGGCAGAGGAACGCCATACCGGGACCATCGAATTAATCTTGACCCTCCCCGTCACCCTTACCGAGGTCATTTTAGGAAAGTTCTTAGCTGCATGGTTGTTTATAGGGGTGGCGCTGCTCCTCACCTTTCCCATGGTCCTCACTGTCATTTACTTAGGCGACCCGGATCTCGGCGCTATTTTCTGCGCCTATTTCGGGAGCTTCCTCATGGCCGGGGCCTATCTCAGCGTGGGAAGCATGACTTCAGCCATGACACGAAACCAGGTGATCAGCTTCATACTGGCAGTGGTTATCTGCCTGTTTCTGGTCCTTGCCGGGTGGCCCCCGGTAACAGACATACTTTCCGGATGGGCCCCTCTCTGGCTTGTGGATGTGGTATCGGGTTTCAGCTTTATGCCCCATTTCGCTTCCATGGAGCGGGGGGTGATAGACCTGCGGGATCTCTGCTATTTTATATCTGTCATATTTTTTATGCTCTTTGCAAACGGTGTTATACTGCAAAACCGAAGGACATCCTGAAGGAGGCGCTGGAAATGGCTAAAGGGAAAGGTTACGATTATAAAAAGGCGCTCCTGTCCGTCACTGGATTGGTGGCCCTCTTCCTCATCCTGATCTTTGTAAACATTATTATCTCCTATGCTAATATCCGCTGGGACGCCACTGAAGACAACAGCTATTCTCTTTCTGACGGGACCAAAAATATCCTTTCGTCTCTATCTGAACCGATCACCATAAAATTTTTTTACTCCCAGAGCAACCCTGACATCCCGGCCAATATCAAGATCTACGCCAAAGAGGTAAAGGATTTCCTCTCTGAATACAAGCATGCCGGTAAAGGCCGGATCAAAGTGGAGGTATATGACCCAAGGCCCGACTCTGACGAAGAGGAATGGGCGGAGAAGTATGGTATCCACCCGATGAGAACCTCTGGGGGCAAGATTTATTGCGGGTTGGTTTTTGTCTCTGCGGATCAGGAAGATGTCATTGAATGGTTGGACCCTGCCAAAGAGCAGATACTGGAATACGACCTCACCAGTATCATTCAAGGCCTTCAGTCACCGGAAAAAAAAGTGGTGGGGATTATCAGCAGCCTGCCGGTTTTCGGGACAGGCGGGAGACCTTCCATGCAGGGTCAGAGGCCCGAGACAGAGTGGATTTTTGTAACAGAAATGAAGAAGATATATGATGTCCGGCAGATCAACTCCTCGGTCCAAAAGATTGACCCCTTGCTCGATCTTCTCCTAATTGTATTCCCGAAAGATCTAAGTCCCCAATTGGAATACGCCATCGACCAGTATGTCCTTTCGGGCGGAAAGGCCCTCATCTTTGTGGATCCACTCTGTGTCTCAGACAGGAGCCAGGGGCAGCGGCAGTTTATGCGCTCTTCCGGCGCCTTTTTGGACAAGGTCTTCAAGGCATGGGGAGTATCCATGGATTCTACTCAGGCAGTGGCTGATTTTGATCAGCCGACCCGGGTCAGAACCGGCAATAACAGTATGGAGGACAACCCCCTGATGATCTCCGCGAGAGGCAGGGCCTTTAACAAAGATGCCGTTATTACCGCAGGGCTTGAGAGCATGCTCTTCCCCATAGCAGGGGCCATTAAGAAGTCCGGCGACGTGGATTTCGAATTTGAACCGCTGGTTGACTCCAGTAAGAATTCTGCCCTTATGGATGCCTTCAAGGCATACTTGGGGGTGGGCGCAATCAAGAAGGATTTTGTCCCGACAGGAGAACGGTTCAATATTATAGTGCGCATCCGAGGCAAATTTAAGACGGCCTTCCCCGCAGGCCAACCTAAATCGAAGGAATCCGATTCAAAGGCCCCTGAGGAAGAAAAATGGGCGCATCTCAAGGAGGGAAAAAAGCCGGCGACCATCATTATTGTCTCTGATGCCGATATGTTGGCCGACCAGTTTTATGTCCAGCGGAGAAATCTCTTCGGGCTTGCCATCTCAGAGATGTTCAACGACAATCTCAACTTTCTCTCCAATGCCTCTGAGATCCTGACCGGGAGCGACGACCTGATCGGGCTCAGGTCCCGGGGCAAATTTGAAAGACCGTTTACAGCAGTGGTGAAGCTGAAAAGGAGCGCCCAGGAACGTTGGCTAACAAAGGAGAAGGAATTGGTTAAACGGATGGAGGAGGCCACCCAGAAACTCCGTCAGCTTGAGGAACAGAAGGACGTATCTCAAAAAATGATTATCAGTCCCGAGCAGGAAGTAGAAATTGCCAAATTCAAAGAGCAGCGACAGAAAATTAACCGGGAACTGAAACAGGTTCGAAAAAACCTTCGGGCCAGCATAGAGACCTTAGGCGCCACACTCAAAGGGATCAACATATTCCTTATGCCCTTTTTGGTCTCCCTGATCGGGATAGGTTTTGCAATTTACAAACAAAGGAAGTTCAAGAAAAAATGAAGATAAAGACCCTTGTTATTCTGTTGATTGTCTTAGCGGTTCTCGCGGGAGCAGGAGCCCTGATTATCCATTTACAGAACAGCTCCTCTTCCTCAGGAGAGATGGGGGCATATCTGCTGGAAAAGCTTCCGGCCAATGAGGTCGCTTCCATTGTCATCGAGACACCGTCGGACACTCTTTCCCTGATGAAAAAGGGGGACTCGTGGGTCGTGGAAGAGCGCTTCGGGTACCCGGCTGATTTCTCTAAGATCTCCGACCTTGTGAGGACTTTAAAACAGGTTAAAGTCGGGCGCAGATTTGAGTCTTCTGAAAAGATCCTAAAGCGCCTCTCCCTGAAATCCCCTGGTGACACCGGGGCACCGGAAGATGGAAGAGGGACCTGGATACGGATGAAGGATAAGGAAGGAAAGCATGTGCTGGGCATCTTGTTAGGTAAAACCAGGATGAAAGGGAAAGAGAGAAAGGTTCCTGATGGCCAGTATGTGATGTTGAGCAAGGGCCCCGAGATTTACCTGATCGACACGATTCTTTCATCTTTTGAGACCGGACCATCGGGCTGGTTGGCAAAAAGCCCGGTTAAGATTGATGCCAAGGAGGTTAAAAGTATCTCGTGTACGAGACCAGGTGGAAAGCCGGTGCATTATAGGTTTGAACGGGCCGGTAAAGGGAAGGATTTTGAATTGATCGATCCGTCGACCAACCAGGAAATCAAGAAATCTTCTCTCAACCGGCTGTCGAATGCCTTATCCTCGCTCCAGATCAAGGACGTGGAAAACCCCTCGGCCACCCCAGAATCGATCGAGAAGGAGACTTCGCCCCTGTTGGAGTACCATCTTTTTAACGGGTTGACCTATCGTGTCTATCCAGGGAAGGCCTGCTTAGGGACCATGCCCTGCTATTTGCGAATTGGAGTCGATTATCAAAGGCCCGGCCCATTGAAAGAGGAAAAAGCTCAAGTCGTCTCATCCAGGAAGAAGGAGCCTGCTACAGAAAAAAGTGAGGAAGAGCTGGTTGCTGAGGCAACAGAAGAAAATGCCCATGTGAGCCCATGGATCTATGTAATCCCGGAGTGGCAGCACAATGCCTTTTTTACAAGCTTGGATCAGCTCCTGGAAAAAAAGGCGGGAAAAGAAAAAAACGCCTCAACAAACTGAAGATTTTTTTCTTGACCCCTGATAGGACCCTATAATATAATAAGCCGTGCTAATGGCCTGGCCGCATTTGCGGGTCGAGTTTCCTCTGAAGAATCATTATCTTTTGCCAGAGGATCGACCTTGGGCGTGTGACCATGCTAAAAACTTGAGAAAGGAGGTCGGCGCTTTGGGAGAAGGAGTTGTAAAATGGTTCAGTGAGAGAAAAGGTTTTGGATTTATTGAGCAGGAAGATGGTCAAGACCTGTTTGTTCACCACTCAGCGATTAATATGACCGGATTCAAAACGCTCAATGAAGGTGACAAGGTAAGCTTCGAGATTGAAGAAAGCGACCGTGGGCCTAAGGCCAAGAACGTTACCAAGCTGTAATTCATGAGAAATGATTTTTGAAAGGCATCACGTCTATGAGGGGACATGATGTCTTTCTTGTGCGTACTCTGTTATTTATCCCC
>JAUWPC010000091.1 GCA_030611815.1 Desulfobacteraceae bacterium | reverse complement strand
TAATATTCAATATTCAATCGTCAATATTCAATCGTCAATATTCAATGAAAGGCTTTGTTCTTGCCAATTAGTACCATGATCTGGTAATTAGTGTCTGGCCGAAAATTACGCCTTGGCGTGATTCAGGCACGATTTTGGACTTAAGACCTCACACAAATTAGGACGAAATAACTGCCACATTTAAAATTTGTTTTTGGATTCGTACTCTTAATCGTACTCTTAATCATAATCTTTTTGACTAAGATTACGATTATGATTAAGATTATGAAATAGGGAAGCTATTTTGTTCAGGCACTAATTATTCACTAAAGAAGGGGTGACAAACTTGATGCCCCTGTTACACATGGATCATCTTGCAAGGAGGTTTAACCTATGAAACACGGAATCTTATGCTTCACCCTTATGGCTTTCATTCTAAGCGCGTTTATTTTCCTTCCTCAAAACACCACAGCCGAAGAGGCCAAGGCCTTTGTCCCTGACAAGGCCCTCTGTGCCCAGATGATCCGTTTCGGGAAACAATCGTATCAGAGGGGAAAATTCCTTAATGCCAAAGAGTATTTCAGAAGGGCTGTACAGGCAGATCCCGCATCTCCTCTGGCCTGGAGGCATTATGATTTATCTGTAATCTCCGCATTGGCGGAAAAGGTAAACAAGGATACGGGTCTTATTGCACCGGATGTATCTCCGCAGGGCCCAACGCAGGCAAAGGCTGCAGCACCGCCTCCCCCGGCTCCAAAACCGGCGCCCGCCAAGAAGAAATTCGTAATTGTTGAAGATGAAGGCTGTTGATGAAAAAGATGTGGAAGGGAGGCTCAAATTCTTATGAGTGAAAATAATGAAACAAGCGTGATGGGCGGTATCCTGAAACGTGCTTATTCGACCGTATTTTATGAAAATTGGCCTTTATGGGTTGGCGGAATACTGATAGGGATCATGAGCGTTCTCACCTTTGCCTGGGCCAGGCCCTGGGGCGTGGTGGGTGGATTGAGAAACTGGGCAGACTGGTTTTTCCATCAAATAGGCGTATACAGCCAGGCCCCGGTCTCTCCCCTCATCTCCACCAACTCGATACTTACCCTTGGACTGCTCTGGGGGGCCTTTGGCGCTGCCCTTATGTCCAAGCAGTTTGCCATTCGCATGGCCCCAGGCCGCGAACTGATTAAGGGGGTAGTGGGCGGCTCTCTCTTAGGCATAGGTTCTGCAATGGCCGGAGGATGTAATGTGGGCGGATTCTATATTGCTACCAGCGCCCTGTCGTTTGCGGGACTTGCCATGATGGTGGGCCTTGTTGTAGGGGCCTACTTGGGCCTTCGCTACTTATACTGGGAAATGATGCATCTCCCCTCAAATCCTCCAAAGGGGGGTTCAGGAGGAAAGGGTGTTAGTCTGGTAGGCATGGAACCCTACATCGGTATACTGGTATTCATAGGCGCCATAGTCGCTACATGGTTTTACACCCGGGAGGCCTATACCAGGGTGGGGGGGCTCCTTCTCTGCGGTATCGCCTTCGGGATAATCATCCAGAGAACCCGCTTCTGTTTTGTTCGCTGTTTCAGAGATCCATTTATGACAGGCGAAGGGGATATGGTAAGGGCGGTAACCTATGGCATAATTATCAGCATTTTGGGTTTTGCCGCGCTCAAATGGACCGGGCTGCGCGGGGAAGAGGTCTATGTGACCCAGACCTTCTGGTTCGGGAGTCTGGTGGGCGGCATCATCTTCGGGTTTGGCATGCTGCTCTCAGGCGGCTGCGGATCAGGGAGTGTATGGCGGGCCGGAGAGGGGCACATTAAGCTTATGGTGGTGGTAGCCTGCTTTGCCATGAGCAACTCCCTGGTCAAGGCATTGATCAAATCTTCTGAAGGCTTGCAGGCATTGATCGGGAACCGGGTCTTTATACCCGATTCCATAGGGTATAAATGGACTGTGATTATTCTGATAGCAATTTTTGTGGTTTATGCCCTGATTGCCACCTGGAATGAAGAGACAGATAAGTTTACTGTGGAGATGTGATCGGATTGATGATTGTTGATTGTCGATTGTTGATTGTCAAGGAATGACGGGATTGCCCTTAATATGGGACGCAGATAAACGCAGATATTCAGGATTATTAATCAAATTACCACGCCCAGAGGAGGTAGCTTGTTTTTGTTGGCACTGGAAGGTGCGCTGATTTAAGTGCCTAAAGTGCCTAAAGTTTGAAGTGCCTAAAGTTAAGGAACTTCGTGACTTTTTATAATGGACGGTTTTCACAAGGTCTGCCCGCCTTGCGGGGCCAAACACTAAATATCAAATACAGTAGCGAAGCGACGAAACACTCTCGAAAAAAGGTAGTTTTTCTGACTTTTTGTGAAGCCATCAATCATCAATCATAAATCAACAATCATCAATCCAAAGGGTATAACTATGGCAGATACTAATAATGACAAATCCTCGGAATTCCACGATCTCATCATTATCGGGGCCGGGCCGGCCGGTCTTGCAGCAGGTCTGTACGCGGCCAGGGACAAGCAGGATGTGGTCCTGATCGAAAAGCTGAGCCCCGGGGGACAGGTGCTCACCACAGATCTGGTGGAAAATTATCCGGGCTTTCCTGAGGGGATAAGCGGGTTTGAACTGATGGATAGTATTCGGAAACAGGCAGAGCGGTTTGGCCTGAAAATACTCAGCCATGAGGTGCAGGGTGTTGATTTCAAAAGCCCGGTGAAACACCTTTCGCTTGCTTACGGTTCAATGGAGGCCCGTTCTGTGATCGTGGCTACCGGCGCTCAACCGCGTAAGTTGGGGATCGAAGGGGAAGAGCTGCTCATTGGAAAGGGCGTTTCCTACTGTGGTACATGCGACGGCCCTTTTTACAGGGATGCGGACGTGGCGGTTATCGGGGGAGGCGATACAGCGGTTCAGGAGGCGGTTTTCCTCACCCGTTTTGCATCCCGGGTGTACGTTATCCACAGGAGAGATGAATTGAGGGCCACAAAGATCATCCAGGAGCGCGCCTTTGCCAATGAAAAGGTTGAATTCGTGTGGGACACGATACCGCTCACTATTGAGGGTGAGACCGGGGTTGAGAGGCTAAGGCTCAGGAATGTAAAGACCAGCGAAGAGAATACTCTTAAAATAGAGGGGGTCTTTGTCCTCGTGGGAACCAGGCCGGTGACGGAATTTTTAAAGGACGCTGTGGACCTGGATGACCAGGGCTTTATAAATGTCAACCGCAGACAGGAGACAAATGTCCCGGGGATCTTTGCCGCAGGCGATGTCACAAGTGAGACCCCCCGCCAGATCGCTACTGCAGTAGGGGAGGGAGTAACTGCCGTACTCAATGCAGAAGAATATCTGGAAGACCAGGCGTGATGAAGGGGCAATTATGAGCAGTTATAAAGTGACTTTCCTGCCGGATGGAGAAACTGTTGAGTTGGAAGGTGGCGCCACCATTATGGAAGCGGCTCAAAAGGCGGATGTTTATATTAACAGCCTCTGTGGGGGGGAAGGAGTATGCGGCAAGTGTCGTGTTCAGATTGCTAACGGTAAGGTAAGAGCAGACAAGAATTCGATCAGCTTCCTGTCTAAGGAGGAGGTGAGAGAAGGATATGCCTTGGCATGCCAGGCAAAGGTTGATGAAGATATAGAGGTGGTTATCCCCCCGGAGTCCCGTTTGGAAGCCGAACAGATTCTAATGGAACAACCGGTGGTTGATTATAGCCAACCTGAAAAGGTCTCTGTCGCGAGGATCCCTTCCGATCCGATGACCCTTTTTGAGCCTCTGGTCCAGAAGAAATACCTGGAATTGAAAGAACCGACCCAGGAAGACAACATAGGTGACATAGAACGTATTATCAGAGAACTGAGGAAAAGCACCGATTATAAGTCCTTTGAGATGTCTTTGCGGTGTCTTCAGGGTCTGGCGCTTAAGCTTCGTGATAACGACTGGAAGGTTACTGTAACCATTGCAAAACATGGCGACCTCTGGCGAATATTGCAGATAGAACCCGGGAGTACCACTGATCGGAATTACGGGTTGGCTGTCGATGTGGGGACAACCACTGTTGTTGCTCAACTTGTCCATCTCAAATCGGGCAATGTAATCGGCGTAGCCGGTAGTCATAATCTCCAGGCCCATTACGGCGAAGATGTGATTTCGAGGATGGTCTTTGCCTGTGGAAAAGAAAGAGGCGTTAATCCGCTTCATGAAGCTGTCATAAAAAACATAAATAACCTCATCAAGACGTTGACCGATGAAAAGGGGTTGACTCCGACGGACATTACCTGCGTTGTAGCTGCGGGTAATACAACCATGAGTCATCTCCTTTTATCTCTAATTCCATGCTCCATTCGGTTGGATCCTTATGTGCCTACTGCCAACATCTTCCCTCAGATACGCGCCAACGAGATTGATATAGGGATAAACCCGGAGGGAATCCTGGAAACGATTGCGGATGTGGCCAGTTATGTTGGAGGAGATATTGTAGCAGGTGTCCTTGCCTGCGGCATGGCTGACAGGCCGGAAACAAAAGTGCTCATAGATGTGGGGACCAACGGGGAAATTGCAATAGGAAACAGTGAATGGATGGTATGCTGTTCCGCATCTGCAGGTCCTGCCTTTGAAGGCGGGGGCATTCGAAATGGTATGCGCGCCACCAGGGGGGCCATAGAAAGGGTAAAGATAAAAAATGGTGAGGTGACCTACACTACTATTGGAAAGGCCCGGCCAAGAGGGATATGCGGTTCCGGGCTGATTGACCTCATATATGGGCTTGTAAAAAATGGGATTATTAACAGTGACGGCAAATTTGATCTCTCTCTCAAGAGTGAAAGAGTAATAGAAAGAGAGGGTAAGCCCGAGTTTATATTGGCCTATGCTAAAGACACAGAGACGGGAAAGGACTTGACGATTACAGAGACGGGTATAGGAAACCTTATCCGTTCCAAGGGGGCGGTTTTTGCTGCCATCAAATCCCTTATGGATTATGTCGGCCTGGCATTCGAGGATATAGACACATTTTTTGTGGCCGGTGGTTTCGGGACTTATCTGGACATCCCGAGAGCAATCGGCATCGGTCTGTTACCCGATATTGATCCGAAAAGGATCCAGTTCATCGGCAACAGCTCTCTTATGGGCGCCCGCATGGCCCTTTTATCCGCTCACGCATTTGAACGCACCATAAAGATAGCAAAGGGGATGACCAATATAGAGCTTTCCACTTATCAACCATTTATGGATGAATATGTGGCAGCAATGTTCCTGCCCCATACAGATAGAAAACTCTTCCCCTCCGTGGATTATTGAACCACAAACGGATAACCGTTCACGGGTTCAAAGGTTGCACTCTCATCGCCACACGTCATTTTGTAAACGTTTTGTATGGGAAAACCGACCGCTTCCACCTTCCTCACCGTTTCTTACTCTTCTTCGCGTTCTTCGCGCCTTCGCGTGAGCCCTTTCCCGGTTTGGGAAGTTTTTTCACGGCTTGCTCGAAGTGTTTTTCCACGGGCGAGGGCCGGTTGATTCGAAGCGCGCGGTGTTTTTCATATTCGATCTGTGCGCGTTCTATGGCCTCTTCATGTGAAATCGTGCCCGCATGGGTGAGCAACTCCCGTCCGCTCAGTTTGAGGAAATCATCGAGCTTGGCGATCCAGTCTTCCATATACATGGGTTTACGGTCGAGAGCTTGGAGTTCGGCAAATTCCAGGTAAGCGTTGACGATTCGATTGAGGGTGTCGAGTTCTTCCGGTGTCAAATAATTCTTGGCGATAACCGCTTCGCTTTTGCTCGGTCGGCTCTCCACCCAGTGCGTGAGCCCCATGTTGTCTTTTTCGGCGTCCGCGCGTCGATACACGACTTCCGCCGCCGTCTGGCCGTGGGCGGCCCAATGCATCTTGTTTTGTACTGTTGCGAAGAACAGATGGGTGACGTCCGTCCGGGGATCATAATCGATACTGGTGGCATAAATATCCAGCACCTTGCGCCAGAACACTTTTTCCGCAGAACGGATGTCTCGAATGCGCGCCAGGAGTTCGTCGAAATAGTTCCCGCCGCCGGCCCGCTTCAGCCGGTCGTCGTCCATGGTAAAACCCTTGATGATGAACTCGCGCAGGCGTTGGGTGGCCCAGATGCGAAACTGGGTGCCCCGATGGGACTTTACCCGGTAACCCACGGATATTATGACATCGAGATTGTAGAAATCCACATGGCGGGAAACCTTACGCTTGCCCTCGGTTTGAACTATCCGGAATTTCCGGATAGTTGACTGCGGCTCCAGTTCGTCTTCGACATAGATGTTTTTAATATGCTCATTAATGGTACGGACATCTTTTTGAAAAAGATCGGCGAGCATTTTTTGGCTGAGCCAGACGGTTTCATTTTGCAAACGCACTTCCAGACGCGTTTGTCCGTCCTCGGTCTGGTAGAGGAGAAATTCAGCGGACTCGGGTTTGTTTTGCAATTTATCGCTCATTCTGCCGATACCTCCTGTTTATCAAGCAGCGTGGTGACGCGTTTCTTGCCCGACCATATTGGCCTTGCCGGTTACGCCAAAGAGAACCATGCCCTCTGTCCCGTTCAGCATACCGCAGAGAGTTTTAGCAGCAGTTGTTCTCTGACCCGTGGACATTTTGAATTCAACGGTCTCAGACTCGCCGCTCTGGATCAGTTTTTCAACGTCCTGTAACTGCATTGGATTTGCTCCGAAAAAAACTTTATCCCTTACACCATGCCCCTGAGACGCTCTATTTTCATCTGTAATGTCTGTATGTTAAATGAGTTATTTGCTTACTGATGGACGTCCCCAAGACCACTCACGCCATCACTGGTCATCGAGGCATAGCTCGGGGTCCCGCCGGAATCGGTACTCCTTACTCCGTAGAGAACTTGGCTCTAAGGGAGCATTACCAGTTTGTTAACAAAAGCAGATGATTAAAGTGGAATCTGAGCGTTCTTATACTTTTCGAAAATCTTACCATAGGTTCCATTATATATCGCACAACGAGTTCCAAGCATTTCGTTTCCCGTTTCCTTAACCCACCATGCCCCTGAACGTTTCATTCGGGTATGACAGATAAATTTGTTCGCAGATTCAATGCCCCCGCTACCAATAGGATAACCGCCTATTCGATCACCGCGGTAATGTATTCTTTCCCGGTTGTTCTGCAGGTAACCAATGAGTTTTCGGATTTCTTCCTTTGCCAAACTATCCCGGGGCTTCATCCGCTGAAGCCCCCAAATCACATTATCCACTTCCGCATAAAAAAGCCGCGTTATCGTACTTTCCACCCATTCCAGGCATTTTTGAGATTTCTCACCATATTGTAGCTTGGCCACCTTGTGGATATGCTCTGCACAGTGGAAATAGTCCAAAATCTGGCGCCCTTTTGGAAAGCAGGCAACCATATGTTTCCACAGCCAGTCGGCTCCGTCAGCCTCATAGTGGGCGTGGGGATATCAGTCAGCTTAAAGGAAGAAACCTGGTTCGGAAATACTGCTGAATGTTGTTTAAACGTAACTACTTCAAAAGTCAACGAAAATCGGATGCTGGATACTTGTTGTAGTGAAACGGAAATCCCGTTTTTAAGCGGGGGATGCTGGTCGAAGATCCCGACTTTAGCGGGGATACTCGATACTGATTACGGGTTGCGCGTTGTTTTCCTTGCGTCTTGAGCCTTGAGCCTTAAGCTTCCAACAATGGAGGCTGTTTTCTTTGCCCGGGCCTTACCGGTCGATGGCATCCAAGGTATGGCTTTCAATATCTCTCTCGCCCCAGTGCCATCTTCCGGAGCTACAGGGCAGGCAGAGCACGCATGGATCGCTGAGAGAGAAATAGCATTCTGATAAAACCTCCGTGGCTCCGTGTTCTCTGTGAGAGGCAGATACGGTCTTTTACGATACATTGGAGTCGCTCTTCCAGGGGGTCAAGACAACCCTTCCCACGGAGCCCTGTTTGAAGGGCGAATTTTTAGTGTGCAGATCCTTCCAAATATGTCAATATACAGCTTTAAGGAAAATGGTCTTGATTTCTTGGATAGGCGCTTTTTTGCTTTTCAATCAACAATCATAAATCAACAATCATCAATCCCATAGTATCCATGAAATGTCTACGCTGCCAGTTTGAAAATCCCGACGATATGAACTTCTGCGGGAATTGCGGCAATCCTCTCGCTGTGAAATGCCCGGAATGCAGCCATAATAACCCTGCGGGATCAGAGTCCTGTGAGCGCTGTGGAGGACGATTGCTCTCCCAATCCCTTCCTGCTTACGTGAAACGCTCTCCTGAAGACTACACGCCTCCTTTTCTGAAAAAAGAGATCCTCAAAGTACCCGGCAGCATAGAGGGTGAGCGAAAGATGGTATCTGTGTTATTTGCCGATGTAGCAGGCTTTACAAGTATGAGTGAAAATCTTGACCCGGAGGATGTCCACGAGATCATGGATGGTTGCTTTGACATTCTCGGAAAGGGGATCCATGGGGCCGGGGGGAGCATCAACCAGTATACAGGAGACGGCGTTATGGCGCTCTTTGGGGCGCCTATGGCCTATGAAGACCATATTGAACGGGCATGTTATGCCGCCCTCCGGATACAAGGTCGTATGAAAGGATATACGGCTCGAGTAGAAAGAGATTACGGAGTTCATTTTCAACTGCGGATAGGTATTCATGCTGGAAAGGTCGTTGTTGGCACTATTGGCATAGATTTAAGGCTTGACTACACAGCGGCAGGAGACACAAGCAATTTGGCTGCCCGTTTAGAGGCCCTTGCCCATCCTGGCGGCATTCTTGTCTCTGAAAGGGTACAAGAGGCTGCGAAATTGTTCTTCAGATTTCGCAAGGCAGGAGATTTTGTTGTAAAGGGGAAAAGAGAGGCTGTGCTGGCGTATACGCTCTTGGGAGAGCGGAAAAGCGTGCATCTGTCAAGAAGAGATGCCTACAAGCCCCCTCCCTTTGTTAACAGAAAAGATGAGCTGTCTGTCATGAAAAGGGCCTTGAAGGATGTGCTCGAGGGCAAACCCCGGCTGGTATCAGTTGAAGGAGAGGCGGGTGCAGGAAAATCACGTCTGTTATCCGCGTTTCATGATTCCATCAGTGATGAAAATTTACTTTTCTTAAAAGGACATTGCCTGCCCTATGGAGAGGCTACTGCCCTTTATCCTTTAGCCCAAACCCTCAGGTCCTATTTTCAGCTATCGGAAAAAGACAGCTTCAAAACGATTCAAAAGAAAATCAAAAAACGGGTTAAAGAAAGATCTCTTATCCCCAAGTTAGAAAAAATATTCAGTCTCTTTAGCCGGGTTATAGAAGAGAGAGATCTTTCTGAAACCTCCTTTGAGGGGGAAAAACGTGCCCTGTTCCGGGCTATAACTGATCTTATGGATTCTATCCTGTCTGTCAGACCGCTTGTACTGGCCTTTGACGATATGCAGTGGGTAGATGAAACCACACGCGA
The DNA here is from genome assembly GCA_030611815.1 of Desulfobacteraceae bacterium. Classification (GTDB taxonomy): domain Bacteria; phylum Desulfobacterota; class DSM-4660; order Desulfatiglandales; family Desulfatiglandaceae; genus Desulfacyla. The sequence continues at coordinate 1,545 of JAUWPC010000091.1, read as the reverse complement.
TTTCCTCTTCTATTTACTCCAGACAAAGATGACGGGGCCTCTCTTAGTCATTTGTCTCGGGAGAACAATTCACAAGGACTGGTGTCCGGCCATCCCCCATCATTTTATCGGCCTGGGTCCTCTCCCTGACAAACCTTCCCTTAAGATATTCAACTCTGTTCTCGGTACTGATCACCTTGATCCCCAAATATCGCAAAAGATAGTCTCGAAGGCAGGGGGCAATCCCCTCTTTCTCGTAGGGATGGCGGAAACCCTGAAGCGCAAAGAATTGATGGTTTGTGACGCTCACAAATGCACCCTTTCCTTGGGTGTTGAGGATTTGGAAATACCCGAAGATATCAGGGAAGTCTTAACAGCACGTTTAGATGCCCTCCCCGAGTTAGGCAAAAAGGTGGCCCAACTCGCTTCAATCATCGGCGGCGAGTTTTCCCATAATCTACTGAAACATCTTTTGGAAGATGATGACCTCTTGAAACAGGGCCTGAAACTTCTTGAAAAGGAGGGGATCATAGAGAAGATATCATCTGATCTTGGCGGGAAATACGTTTTCCGTCATCAGATGATGCAGGAGATCACCTATCATGGCCTGCTGCGTCGAAACCGCAGGCAATATCACCGTCTTGCTGGAGAGGCCATGGAAAGGATGTTTAAAGACAATCTTTCCAATCAGGCAGGTTTTCTCGCTTATCACTATTACCAGTCTCAGGACTGGCCCAAGGCCCTGGACTACACCCTTGAGGCGGGACACATTGCAAGGCGTTCTTTTGCCTGCCAAGAGGCCCTGATCTGTTTTGACAGGGCACTGGATATCCTTCAAAAGGGTGGGTGGGAGCATGTCGGGGATAAGACCCTGCAGATTTACAAATGGAAGGGGGAGTTGCACTTCTGTCTCGGGCAGAAGGAAAAGAGCAGATCAGCCTTTTATGAGATGTATTCCGAGGCAAAGCGGCTAAGAGATGATGACGCCGAGGCCGAGGCCCTCTTTCGGTTGGGCTGGATCTCTTTTTACATGCACCACCCCCGTGCATCCCAGGGTTTTCTGCACAAAGCCATTCAGTTGAGTCAGGAAAAGGGGCTTTATGAGGTCCTCCTCAAGGCTGCCAGCTTTCAGGGTTTTGTATATTCGGTCCTGGGTAAGCTGAAGGAGGCCAGACCCCTGTTTGTTCAGGCCATTGATCTGAGTGAAAACGCTACCGGTCTTGAAGGAAGGGCCTGGTGTTTATCCTATCTTGTCCAGTATTATAACTGGACGGGTGAATTCAGTGAGGCCTTGGCTATTTGTGAGGAACTGTGGAAGCTGAACGACAAGATCAAAAGCCCCTTTTTTCATATCGTTCTCCATTTCAGAAAAGGGCTCATTTATGGCGCCTTGGGCAGATTAGATGAGGCAAAAGAGATCCTCAAGTCGGGGTTGAATCACCTGGAAATAGGGGATGAAGAATTCTGGAGACCTCGCTTCTTAAATACGTTAGGCTGGGTCCTTTGCGAAGCAGGAGAGATAGAAGAGGCCCTGAGGCTGAATGAACAGGCTTTAGAGGAGGCCCT
>JAUWPC010000127.1 GCA_030611815.1 Desulfobacteraceae bacterium | reverse complement strand
AACCTCTTCAATGGTAGGCTGAATAAAGAGATGCGAATTAGGTTCCTCCACATCACAGTCCAGGATCTGCACATTGGATCCGAAAGAAACGGCCATATTCGTGGCCACAGTCGTTTTTCCTGTACCCCCTTTTCCGCTCGCTATACTTATAATCATGCTTCACTCCTTTTCTCGCTAAGGGACCAGCCCTGCCCAGTCTCTGTCACTTTCACGATTGCATCTACTCTTTTATTCAGATCCTGGATAATCAAGAACTTATTTCTGTCCAGAACCACCTGGTGTTGTTTCGCCCTTTCCACCTCCCATGCCTCTACCCCGGCCCATGCCGCCTCCACGGCCTATACTCATTCCACGGCCCATACCTGCTTTACCTCCCATACCATAATGATCGGCAACATTCGGCGTGCTTGTGGACTTGATATCGCCTCTCATATACCTCTCTATAACCTTCCTCACCGTCCCGGATTGGCCTACAAAAACCTTAACCCGGGAAGCGGAAAGTGTTTGCACCGCATTGGGGCCACAATTACCCGTTATTACTGCTCCTGCACCCTTGGATGACACAAACTGGGCCGATTGAATGCCAGCCCCTCCACCTAAGGCGATATTCTCGTTATCAAAGGCCTCAAAGCTCATGTTATCTGTCTCTACAATAACAAAATAGGCGCACCTGCCAAAGCGCGGATCCACCTGTGAATCTAAATCTTTTCCACTGCTGCTTACTGCGATTTTCATGTCTATTTCCTCCTATGTTACATTTTTCCCATCAAAAACCATTATAGTGGAACCTTTGAAAAATGCTCAATTTCGAAGTCTGCGCTTATCTGGCCAAGGTCAAATCGAAGATCCCGCACTTTGAGCGGGGGAAGGCGTCCCGCTATCAGCGGGATTAACCACCCCAGAGGAATAGGCTTCGCATTCCACGGGGCAGGCAGGAATATATTGAATATTTCGAGGAAGGAACATAACAAGCAACCAGGATTCCCGCTAAAGTCAGGATCTTCGACCAGCATCCATTAAAGCTTATCAATATCCAGAAGTATAGATATATCGCCGTTTTCTATAATCCCGACACCGGCAAAAGATCCGGCCCTGGCTAAGAGTTCCCCTGAGGGCATGACCATAAGGGGCATGTTGCCTATGATGGCGTCAACGGCAAACCGCACAGGGGTTTCTCTGGCAGTTGCACCGTTGATGCCGGAGGGCTGCCTGAGCTTTAGAATATGCGTAGGCTTCCTCGTGTGGGCATCTATCCCGAGTCTGTCCCCCAGATCATAAAAAGCTCCGCTTTGTTCTGACGATGTTGCTTCTGTCGTTTCAATCGATGCTACATTCGATGTGGGGATAGAAAGGGTATACTCCCCCAATTTAAATACGATGGCGTAGACAATGGAAAGAGACAGGGGGAGCCTGATGACAAATTGCGTCCCTTTCGAGGGCTCTGAGTGGATTGTCATGGAACCGTTCAGATATCCTACGGCCCGGGCAATAACATCCATCCCTATGCCTCTCCCTGCAAGTTGGGTAGTTCCATGGGCAGAGGAAAAATCAACATTAAGTATGGCATTAAAGAACTCATCATCGGGCATCCGGGATATCTCTTCATCTGACATGGATCTCTTATTTTTCAGGTATTTTGTAATAGCAGTCCTATCAATACCACGGCCATCGTCACTCACCTTCAGGACAAGGCTATCACCTCTCTTATCCGCTTCCAGGACAATTTTACCCTCCTGATTTTTGCCCCCCTTGACCCGCTCATCCGGGGGTTCAATCCCATGTGCAATAGAATTTCTCAAGAGGTGCATAAAAGGCTCTCTCAGGCGGTCCAAGAGGCCGATATCCACCTGAAGTTCGCCTCCAACAACTTCAAGCTCCACATCCCTATTATATTTCCTGGCCAGATCCCGGATGGTCTTTTCAAACAGGTAAACAAAATCATTTACAGGCATGAGCCTCAGTCGGGCCAACTGAAAGTGCAGACCTTTCAACATTGACATATAGTTGTCAATCCAGCTCCTCAGGCCTGTTGATATCTGATCTTGAGAGAGAGGGGGGAGCCTCTTTTCTAACAGCATAATTTCCTGAGAGCGGGCAAGAAGCTCTTCGATCAACGAATAATCTACCCGGATACGATCTATCTTTGAAGGAGAGGAAACGAGACGTACTTCAGACGTGACGTGCTTCACCAGCTCATCCGGGCTATTAGCCAACCTAACGGTGATCCTGTCCCACTCTTTCAAATTTTCAGGAGAACTGACATCATTCTTTCGCACCACCAACCCCTTGAGTAGATCTGTCCCGTCAATAAGCAATTGCACTGCATCGCCCGAGGGGTTTATATCACCCCCTTGGAACTGCTTACACCACTCCTCCATTGAATGGCACAGCCCGGCTATTCTTTCCATACTGAGGGCCTTAGCCATTCCCTTTATAGAGTGAATCTTGCCATGGATTTCGCCCCACATTTGCAGATTTGTGAGATCTTTTTCTGCCCTTATCAGAACAATATCCAATTCATCAAGATACTTACTTGCTTCCTGTACGAAGATTTTTTTGTACTTTTCAAGGTCCATAGGCCAATTTTGACAAGATCTTCCAGATTTCTTCGGGCGTAATCAGCTCTACGGTACGCCCTTCGTTGCTAAAGACGGTCCGGCTTCCTTTATTGTCCTCAATCCATGTTATCCCGATGATTTTATCTGAAATCAGGCCCAATTTCCTCTGGCCCCATTTCAAGAGAATAATATAAGGACTTCCATTGGGCAGAAACCTTTCTCCTCCCATTAAGTTCCCGACATCAATGACGTCAAACAGATCTCCCCTGAAATAGATCAACCCCCTGTAACATGGAGGGGCAAGGGGGACAGGGGTGATTTGTATATCGTCCGCGATACGGTAAATATACTCTGTCTCAATTCCTAAGCATTTCTCTGCGGCCTCAAAGATAAAACATTCCATATCTTCTTAATCCCTACGAAGCCTGAATCGCCGCTGGGTCTCCATCATCTTCTCTGACAGGGCATTCAATGACTTCACAACGGTGACGATCTCCCTTATCTCCTCTTTTTGATTCTTCGTTCCAATGGTAGTCTTCTGTGTCGACACAAAGTTCTCATGGGCAAGCCGCGAAAGTTCCTGGAACTGGCTAAGCAAACCCCTCATCTCTTTTCCCTGCTTCCTCGTCACATCTTCCACTTTTTTTGCCTCAGTGGAGATATCCTTAACCCCGGAAAGCATCTCGCCAAATGTGTCCACGATGCCGTGAATGATTTCACGCCCTTTGGCAATATGGTCTTCACTCTTTCTCAGGGACGTTAGAGCGGCCTTATTGTCTTCAAAGATATCATCCACAATGCTCCTTATCTCCTGTGAAGACTGTTTAGAGTTCTCTGCCATGCTCCTTATTTCGTTGGCCACAAGGGCAAATCCTTTTCCCATTTCCCCAGCCCTCGTGGCCTCAATGGAGGCGTTGAGAGAAAGGAGGTCGGTCTTTTGGGAAAGTTCCTCCATGACCCTCATTACCATCTTTATTTTTTCCACCTTGTTTGACAACCGGTATATCGGTTCTGCGTTCTCGACCATTTGTTTGAGGACATCCTCCAAGTAGCTCAGGGTCTCGCGGGCATTGGCCCCGCCTGCTTCGGTCTTGACCAACGCATCATTAGCCTTAGAAACCGTTTGGGCTGACTGCCTGGCTGCCTCATCCATCTCTTCTAAGCTCTTATCTATAACAAGGAATGTCTTCTGAACAATAAGGGTCTGTCCTTCTGAACCTTTGGCGATTGCCAGGGCGGATTTATCAATTTCCTGGCTGTTGGCCAGGACCTTGTCTATCAGACCACTGAGGTCTCGGCCGGTCTCTTCTATCCGTGAAGAAACACTCTTTATCTCCGAAATTATATCCCGAAGATCATTTACCATCATGGCAAAGGCTTCCTCAAGGTCACGGATTTCGTCCTGAGATAAAAAAGGTATCTCCTTTGAAAGATCACCACGACTGATCTCCTTTGCAACACTACTCAGGCTGTTTAACCTCCTCACAATGGATCTGGAAAAAATGCCGCCAAAAATAATTGCAGCGGCTAAGGCCAACGCGGCAGAAATTGCTTGAGCAGCAATGAAATCAACATTATTTGTTATCTGGTTGGCTATCCCCACAACGACCATGACAATCAAGAGCAATCCTAAAAAGCTTAGGATGAGTTTGTTTTTTATGTTCGTTCTTTTCACTGATCTATCTCCTCCATGGCAATGACCCAGCCAACAATATCTCCCCTAATTCTTAGAAGTGACACCGCTAATCGTATTTTTTGAGACTTGGCAGTTACGTTAAAGTTGATTTTTCTCAGCCCCGGATTCCGGGCAACATCTTTTAGTGCATCAACCAGCGGAGATCTTCCTTTTTGTGGGAGCAGAGATGTAACAGGTTCATTTAGAATATTTTCAAGGGCCTTGTTTGCGATCTCAAGGGCCTGCGAATTCGCACTCATAATCCTTGCGTCCTTATCAACCACCACTATGCCCAACCCGATGCTTTCGGTGATCGCCTTCTGGAAGTTCAGCTTCTCGAGCAATTCCGCCGTAGCCTGCCTGGGATATAGGATGCCGGGCTCAATGATGCTCTTGTCTTCCACGGGAGAGATGCCCTGCTTTTCAATCCGGTCCATTAGTGCATTGAGATGGTCTTCCATCTGTTCCAGAGGCCCTTTTGCCAAGCAGTAATCAGCCTCAATATTAACAACCTCCTCCTCCTGCTCCATCATTGTCCCTGATATAACTATAATCGGGAAAGGGGAGTCGGAGAATTTCTGGCGGGCCATTTTGATTAACTGCGCTCCATCTATTTTGGGCATTATTAAATCAGCAAAGAGGATATCAAAGGGTCCATACTCAAATTTTGACATACCCTCCTTCCCATCATAGGCTTTTATAACCTCGTATCCCCTCTTTTCGAGGAACTCTGTAAGGAATTCCACAAAAAAGAAATCATTGTCCACTACCAAGGCTCGTTTTGACATCTCTACCACCCCACTGGATTGATGATTGACGATTGATGATTTCAGCAATTCTGATTGTGGCAGCAATACAAAATCTATCGACAAAAATGCATGCGATTGTTATTTCTGAATTAAGTGAACTTCTAACTGTCGTGCGTAGCTCCCGGTTGATGGTAATGTGAGGTTTCCCTCCAATCGACAATCGACAATCAACAATCATCAATCAATACACACCCTGCGCACTTCACTGATATCTGTTAATCCTAAAAAAACCTTACTAATACCGTCCTGTTTCAAGGTCATCATCCCCTCCTCGACGCCCTGGGAAAAGATCTCAACTGAGGTCGCCTCTTTTTTTATGAGTCTTTTAATGACCGGAGTTCCTTCTAACAGCTCATAAATTCCCATTCTTCCTTTGTAGCCGGTTCCTGAACATGCATCACATTTCGATCGACGATAGAGAACGAGTTTTGGGCTGTATTCAACGTTAGCGGACTGAAACACCTCTTTTCCGTATTCGGCGGCAAGGGCTTCAAACTCTTCCAGTGAGGGATGGTATTTCTTCCGGCAATTGGAGCACAATTTTCTGATCAATCTCTGCGCCAATACACCCAAAAGGGCATCTGAAAAATTGAGCGGATTTAGTCCCATGTCCAAAAGCCTGGTTATAGTCTCCGAGGCACTGTTGGTGTGCAAGGTGGAAAAAACGAGATGACCGGTAAGTGATGCCTCTATTCCGATGGAGGCGGTCTCATTATCGCGCATCTCCCCTATCATGATTACATCTGGGTCGGCCCTCAAAAAGGAACGCATGATCCTCGCGAAATCAAGACCTATCTTCGGTTTTACTTCCACCTGCCTGAGTCCGGGCTGTGTAATCTCCACAGGGTCTTCTGCCGTCCATATCTTCACACCAGGATTGTTGATATATCCCAGTGCGGCGTGCAGGGTTGTTGTCTTCCCTGACCCTGTCGGGCCCACAGCCAATATGAGTCCATAGGGCTGAACAAGAATCCTCTTCATGACCTGCAAATTCCGTTCGTTCAATCCCATTTCATCTAATTTTAAGGCCCCGGACGCAGCCAAGAGCCTCAACACTGCATCCTCATGCCCGCCTGCTGTGGGTAATGTTGCCAATCTAAGGTCAAGGGGAGGTACCCCTTTGCGCCTGAACTTGATTTTACCATCCTGAGGAAGACGTCTTTCGGCAATATCTATACCTGCCATTATCTTGAGCCTCGAGAGAACACCTCTCGCCATATAGTTGGGAACCTGCATATACTCCTGACACACTCCATCTAAACGGAAGCGGATCGTGGTCTTGTTGGTAATCGGCGAAGGCTCAACATGTATATCGGATGCGTTCTTTCTAAGGGCAGTTACAATAACCTGATCCACAAGCCTTACCACCTGACTTGAAGACTCGTCGATCTCCTCAGTCATCCCTATCTCTTCCTCTTCCTCTTCTTCAAAAGAGACATCCGGGATCATGTCTAACTCTGCAATCATATCCTGGGTGGCTTCTGCCGTCTTTTTCTCGAAAAAGAGCGAGATGAACTTTTGTATATCCTCTTTAATCCCGACACAAATATTTATCTTCTTGGTTTTTGTGAGCCCCATAATCAGTCCCGTCTTCCTGAGATCCCATGGGTCATCGATAAGTATATCTACACCATCCTTCCCCCAGCTCAACGGCACCCAGAGATCGTGCAGCAAAAAAGGTTTCTTCAAGTTGCCTATGAGTTCAACGGGAACCGGCACCTTGGGATCGAATTCCTTGAAAGGGCATCCGTAAAAAACCGAAAGCGACTTCCCGATATCCTCCTTTTTCAATCTGAATTGTTGAGTGAGGATGAACTCAACGCTTTTCTTTGTGCTTTTGGAGGCAGACAGCGCCTTCTGCAACTGCTCGGGGGTTACTAAACCCTTATAAAGGAGGTAATCATATCTTGAAGCGGGAGTTAATTTTGAAATTATCTGGTCGATCTTCTGTTTGATATGCTTGTTTTCAGGATCAATTTCCGCGGTGGCTTTATAAACATCAAGGGCCAGATCTTGATAGCCCTTCTTTTCTATTTCTAAGCCGAGGTAAAACTTGAGCTGAGCCAGTCTTCCACGGCTCAATTTGTATTGTTTGGTCATCTCTTCTATACGCCTTATCATTTTGGCAGGTGAATTCGTTTTTGAAAGGCATGCCACAAGTCCGGGGATAATCTTTGCTGGATGGCACCCGGTTGCAAACAGTTTTCCGTATTCCGCAACAGCTTCTTTCGTTAGCCCAAGTTCTTTTAATGATGTAGCCTTATCCAAGATCGTATCGGTACCATTAGGATTTGGCAGCCGTTTCTCTATGCTGGAAGCTATCTTTGAAGAAATCATCCAATCACCTTCCCAGGCATAATCCTTCTCCCCATGCCTATTAAGTTTCCTTTCTTATTATCGACGGTTATGCCTTTAATTTCATTTGTTTATTAACCGCTGATTAACCTTACTAACGTGGATTCAGGAAAATAGTCAATGATGTTAAGGCAACCATAAGCCTGGTGGATATTGTACATCCTGCCAAGATCCAGACCGAGGGCCTTGCAAAGAATAACCCTGTTGACCCCTGCATGGGCTGCAATGACAATGTCGTTGCCCTTTTGTTCAGCACGGATACGCTCAAAGACGGTTTCGATTCTCTCCGACAGATCAGCAATAGACTCCCCCCCCCCTGGGGCTTTGTAGTTAATCAGGTCTTTCTCCCGTTTCTGCAGTTCTTCAGGAAAATTACGTATGATCTCTGACAGGGTCAGGCCTTCCCAGTCACCAAAATCCATTTCCCGGAGTTCGGGCAAGAAATAAAGAGGCACATCGTGATAGCGTGCTATCAAACGCGCTCCGGTTGCAGAACGCTTAAGATCGCTCGAGTAAATCGCCTTAGGCTCAGTCAAACTAAGTCGCTCTGCCATCTGTTTCATCTGGAGGACCCCTATCTCGGTCAAATCCACATCGGTCTGGCCATATGCAGGGAAATTCTCATAGCCCTTTACCTGACCATGCCTTAGAAGATAAACTTTGTTCTTTCTTTCCATACAGACCTCGTTAAGTGGTTGACGATTCTATCATAATATTAGATCATAGATATTAGGCATTTTGTTGTCAACAAATTTGAGGCCTACAACTACCTGATGACAAACTCTCAAAAAGATTGTTTCGGCATTTTAGACAGGGTCTTTCCCGTGGGAAAGGAAGGATTGAGAGAAATAGTGCCCGCATGTTTTGAATGTGCTGACAAGAAGCCCTGCCTGCAGGCCGCGCTAAAAACCGAGGAAGGCTTTCAGCTCAGGAGCGAGGTTCTTGACCGTTCTCCTGCTAACGGCTTTTTAGGTAAACTCAGGCGGTGGTCTGAAAAAAAAGAACTTAGCAGGCTTAATAAGGGCCTCGGCAAAAAATAATTGCACATCTTGCTTGTGTACTTATTTTTTGCCGCGACCCTAAACTACACAGAGGTGAAAAAAAGTGACTACGGAAATAGTCTGTCCCTTCTGCCATTTCTCAAAGAAAATTCCTGAAAAAAAGATACCTGTTAGCGCGAAATGGGCCATCTGTCCCCGCTGCAACCAGAAGTTTGAAATCTCTCCTTTAGACAAGGAGATCCGTCCATTTGCTGAAAAGAATGGTTTAAACAGAGGTCTGCATGAAGCAGGCCAGGAATCTGGGGAAGAACCAGTTAGGAATGGAGCCCCGTGGGAAAATCGTTCTGAAACAGGCTTTGCAAAGGGGATTTATGGTACCCTTAAAGAGGCGCTTTTTTCTCCCACCACCTTTTTCAGGGAATTGACCTTTAACGGTGGGATCAGAGAGCCGTTGGCCTTCGGTCTATTAGTTGGCGCTGTGGGAAATATGTTCGCGATTTTTTGGCCTGTGTTAATGATGTCCGGCGGCCTGTTTCCCTTTGGTGAGGCAATCTTTGGCCGTTTGACTGTGGGCCTGATCTTTCTGGTTATGGTAGTGGCCGTTCCTATCTGCGTGACACTCAGTATGTTTATCTACAGCGGTATCCTGCACCTGTTGCTTCTTATTGTAGGGGGTGGGAAGAATAGGTTCGAGGCTACTTTCAGGGTGGTCGCCTATTCGCAGGCTGCCCAGGTGGTGGATCTGATACCTATTGCCGGGAGCTGGATAGGGGGGATCTGGCAGCTCATCATTCAGGTGATAGGACTTCGTGAAATGCATGGCATTTCATATCTTAGGGTATTTATGACATTCCTCCTGCCGGTCGGTTTCCTTTTTCT
>JAUWPC010000327.1 GCA_030611815.1 Desulfobacteraceae bacterium | reverse complement strand
GCAGATGCAAAAAAGAGGGGATATCCATTATTGTCTTGAAAGGCCCTGCCCTGATCGGCCGCATCTACAAAGACAGCGGGCTTCGTACTATGTCAGACCTGGATATCCTTTGCTCCCGGGACGATTTAGGGAAGCTTGTGGATATGGCCCGTGAAATGGGCTATGCCACGATGGCCCCCGGGGAGGAACGTGCCTCAACCTATCACGTGCCCATGCATTGCGATCATTCAAGAACTCTCATCGAATTCCATTTCAAACCTTACGAAGTCATAAGAAACCATCAACTATTCATGCAGACGGCCTGGGATCAAAAAGAATGGATAGAGGTCCAAGAAGTTATCTGTCCCGTCCTGTCTTTGGAGACGGAACTGGTCTTCAACATTGCGCATTTGGTCAACCATCAATTCGATGTGAGTATGAAGCATCTCTTAGACGTTGCCGGACTTCTCGTTTTTTGCCGACAGGGCCTCAACCGGGAGAGAATCTATTCCTTTTTGCGGTCCGCAGGGCTCGATCAGGAGTTCGCTCTTACGGTCCGATTTCTTGAAAAGGTTTTTGGCCTCTCACTCCTCCGGCATGGCCGCTGGCCGGTGGCAACAATAGGCCTTCAGCGTGAGTTTAATTCCTCCCTTCAAGACCTGCTCGCCCTCCTGGATCAAACACGTCTTGTGGACACAAAAGGGATCATGTGGAATTTTCGCACCAGCCTCTCGAACAGGAGGGGTATCAAGGATAAATTGGCTTATATCATAAAAGTACTGCTTCCCTTTGCTAACGATCTTGCCCCCTATTATGGGATCCGTTCCAAGAACGACATGATACGGTATGCTTGGCAACGTTTTCTCATTTACTCCCGACGCCTCCTCCAGACTCTTCCGGACCTTCCCAGACAGCTTCCTGCAAATAGAAGGCCCTCTCTGCCTTCTGAGAGGGCCTCCGCCAAGAATTGGATCACCGGGCACATATCCCGGAGCAAGAACATCAGGCAGTAAATACCAAAAAACCCCAAGCAACTCTCCGGAGTCGAGACCATAGCGCACAGGGGTAAGTCAACAGTGGTTTAATTGCTATTGCCCTTGAGGGAAAACTTGCCAGCCCCCGTGGATGCCGCATAGGCATCGCTTGCCCCAAAGAAACTCTTGACGGCAGGCTTCTTGTAGGCAAGATAACCCGCAACACCCACCGCTGCTGCGATTGAAGATCGCTTGATCGCCTTCCTGCAGAACTCCCGGCGAGTCACGGAAACAGCCTCTGATTTCTGTAATTCACTCATATCGTATGCCCTTTTGGATTGACTATTGACATCCATGTAAAAAGCCAAAATCTCACGCCAAGCCGCAAAGCCGCAAAGTTTTTAAAAAATTCGGGGGCGACGATTCGTGCTATGCGTGCCATAGATGCATAATGTTGTGACTGACACCAATCGTTAGAAATTTAGTATTGTGTCCCAGGAATTCATAAGGATATCATCCAGTGTCACGAAATGGTGAAAGTAGCCTGCGTCCTTAAGGGAGTTGTCCGGGCCATAAAGGCTGATCAGCGCTTTTTCAACAGCATAACCGCGGGGTGGTTTCACCAGCGTGCATTTTCGTTCCATTTCCGGAATAATATGTGTCCCGATTTTCTTATTATGATGTTTGATTTCACACACCGTGATAACGCGATCAGCCCGTTTGTATAAAAGATCGATCTGAAATCTTTCATCATTCCTTTCAAAGTACGGCGAAGCCAGCAATAAGTCATCGCCGAACTCCATGATAGAGGCCAGCATTCCTGCATGTTTGAGACAAAACCGTTCGAAAGCAAAGCCCAGCCAGACATCTAAACTTTTTTTCGTCAAGGTTTCGAACAGCTTTCGGGAGCTGCTCTCTTTTATGGCCCGCCAGTTCGGCTCGACATACTTGAAAAAGAAGACCAGAAATTCATCCGCCAGCGTGTACTTTCTGAATTTGGAATTCTGGCTGCGGTCAAACGGTATAAAGGACCTGATCATCTCGGCCCGTTCAAGATTTTCCAGATACTGCTTCAGCCCCCCACCCGAAGGAATTTTCGTTTTCGTGCTGATTTCACTCATTGAAAAGATACCGTTTTTCAGAAGGTTGATTATCTTGGCATAGGTCCGCGGTTCCCTGAACTGACTGTAGAATATGCGCTCAATTTCGTTGAGCATGGTCCCATGCGGCGAAAAACACAGGGTATTCATATTCTGATTAAACGAATGGTTAGGGTTGATCTGCTCGAGATATTTCGGCACCCCGCCAAAAATTAGTTGATAGTTTAAGATTTCTTCATGGCTCCTTTTACTCAGAAGATCGGCAGCTTCCCCTGGATTGAGGCCTTTCAGGAGAATTTCAAGGGTGGTGCGCCCGTAAAGGGCATTCGAATGAAGCACTTTTTTCACCATAAACGAAGCCACGGAACCGGAAAGGATCAGCATGACATGCCTGCCTTTCCAATGGTTGTCCCAGTAATACTTGAGAAGTGAAACCAGTCGGCTACGGCCGGCAGCCATCCACGGCAGCTCATCGAGAAACAGGATTTTTTTTGTCCTGGTTTTTCTTTTGAAAATCTTTTCCGTAAGGTATGTAAACACCTGCTCCCAATTCTCAAACCGGACACTATCAAGGATGGGGTCATCGACCTGTTTTTGCAATTGCTGCGAAAAATGTTCAATCTGCCGATGGGTCGTCTCGCCTTCCAGGGCTTCAAATTCATAAAAAGATGATTTCTTCTCGGCAAAATGTTTCACCAGACTACTTTTGCCGATCCTGCGTCTGCCGTACAGCACGACAAGTTCGTCTTTTCCCGTACGATATGCGTCCTCTATCAGTTTCAGCTCGTTTTTCCTGCCCACAAACATGACTGGTCTCCTGAAGTCAAAAAAATCCGCAAATAGAAATCATCATATTATGTTTGCGGATTTTGTCAATACAAAAATTGAATCCGCAAACAATTCAATTTTCACTTTGTTTGCGGATTTTAGCAAGTCAGCAAAGTCCAGGGACACGATACTAAATTATTTATTCCCCCTGTTTTTCCATGAACCTTTCGGCCCGGTCTTTTTCTTCCGAAGTTGTTTTCCCAACAACACCTCAGGCTTATCAAGTCTCGCGCCCCAGTAAGAGAAAAGGGTAAAGAAAAGGTACCAGGTCAATAATGGTCCTTTGCGCGAGCCCTTAGATACGAATCGCCAGGGTACACAAGAAAGGCCTTGTTGACTGCGTGATATTTGACATGTAAATCGGCAATAATCATGATATCTGCCGGTATTTGTGGCAATTATTATGGAGGTAGGTCATGTTCGACATAGAAGTCGCCAGATTTCTGCAAGGTCGTCGGGGTCTGGAGATGAGATCTCCGGAGTTTGGTGAGGCATTTGAAGCCTATATCCATCATGAGATAAAAACCTACTGCGATTACAAGGGGGGGTGTGATCTGTGTTACTGGAGGGCAACCTCAGGCTTTGAGGTTGATTTTGTCATCAACGGAAAAACAGCGATTGAGGTAAAAGGGAAGGCAAACATCACAAAAAAAGAGTTTAAAGGACTGACTGCAATAAAGGAAGAAGAACTTCTGAAGAATTATATATTGGTTACTCTTGAAGATACCCTCGAAAAGATGGGGATATATGTATCCTTCCCTGGAAAGATTTCATTACGAACCTGTGGCAGGATGCGTATGTATGATTATAAATTTTCGATTATTTTCTTACTCATAATCTTAATCGTAATCATAATCAAACATCTCG
>JAUWPC010000233.1 GCA_030611815.1 Desulfobacteraceae bacterium | reverse complement strand
TCTTAGATCCTCTCCACAATTAACACGTTCCTCACCTTTTTGATGGCGCTCATAATATCCTGCATCTGTTTGTAGCTTTCCACCTCGATGGTAAAAACCGAGATGCCTTTATTGTCCACCGTGGTCTTGATTTCGGCATGGATGATATTGGCATCCTTCTGGCTTATAATCATGCTTATATCAGCTAAGACTCCCTTTCTCTCCACAGTGGTTACCCTCAGTGTGGCAGGATATACCTCTTTTTCAGCAGGGTCCCACGATACCGGGACCAATCTGTCGGGTGCGGCGTCTTTAATGTGTCTGCAGGTTTCCTGGTGGATTGTGATGCCGCGACCGCGAGTGATAAACCCAATCACCTGTTCTCCAGGTAGGGGGTGGCAGCATTTGGCAAAACGGAGAAGCATATCGCTCACGCCGTCTACCTTGATCCCTCGTTCCTCCCTGGGCCGCAAAAAACGGTCTACCACTTTGCTGACCAGCCCTTGCGACTTGTTTTTTTTGATGCCTAACTTGGGCTTGAGCCGCCCAACTATCTGCCTTGGCGAGACCTTGCCGAAACCAACTTGTGCTGCTAAGTCTTCAACTGAATGGAAAGAAAGCTCTTTGGCTACGGCCGAGATCTGTTCACTCTTAAAAATATTGGTCTGAGTCAGCCCCTCATGCTGAAGGGTCTTTTCCAGGATGCTTTTCCCTAAGCTTATGCTTTCCTCTCTTTCCTCTGTTCTTATCCATTGCCGTATCTTGGTTTTTGCCTTAGGTGTTTTTACAAACTCTAACCAGTCTTTACTTGGGTGTTGCTTTGGGGATGTGATGATTTCTACAATATTCCCGTTTTTGAGCTGGTATCGGAGGGGGACCATTTTGCCGTTTATCTTACCCCCCATACATTTCTTCCCTATTTCCGAGTGTATGCCGTATGCAAAATCGATTATTGTGGCTCCCTTAGGGAACGCCTTGACATCTCCTTTTGGTGTAAAGACGTAGACTTCATCAGGGAAGAGGTCCATCTTGACAGACTCTAAGAACTCCTGGGGGTCCTTGAGGTTTTTCTGCCAATCCAGGAGTTGCCGCAGCCAGGCAAACTGTTTTTCGTCGGCCTTGGTTGCAATTGACCCCTCCTTATACTTCCAGTGGGCTGCAATACCCGACTTTGCCACCCTGTTCATCTCCCATGTCCTGATCTGGATCTCCATTCTCTGTCCAACTGGGCCTATCACCGTTGTATGGAGGGACTGATACATGTTTGCCTTTGGAACAGAGACATAGTCTTTGAATCTCCCCTGGACCGGTTTCCAGACAGAATGGATGTGCCCTAAGACCTCGTAGCATTCCTTGATGGAATTGACGATAACCCGAAATGCCAAAATATCATAGACCTGGTTGGCTGTGAGGTTCTGGTCCGACATCTTTTTGTATATGCTGTAGAAATGCTTTTGTCTGGCCTTGACTGTACCCTGGATGTTGAATTCCGCTAATTTGGCTGAAAGATCCCTTTTGACCTCATCCATGAATGCACTCATTTCGCTCCTTCTCTGTGCGGTCGCATCCTTGATGTTGGCATAGATCTCGGGTTCTAAGTAAAAGAGGCATAGATCTTCCAAGCTCGATTTGATCCAGTTAATGCCCATCCTCCCAGCTAAAGGAGCATAGATGTCTAAGGTTTCGGTTGCTATGAGTCTCTGTTTTGCTTCTGGTTGGAAACCTAAGGTCCTCATATTGTGAAGACGATCGGCCAATTTGACGAGGATCACGCGAATATCAGAAGACATGGCAAGGATCATTTTCCTTACGTTCTCGGCCTGGCGCTGCTCACGATTCACAAAGTGCATTTTGCCTATTTTTGTAACGCCGTCCACAATATTGGCAGTTTCTTCGCCAAAAAGATCTTTTATTTCAGTTAATTCGGCATCGGTATCTTCGATAACATCATGCAGCAGGCCGGCGGCAATGCAGATCACATCCATTTTGAGCAGGGCAAGGATGTGAGCGGCTTCTAAGGGATGGGAAAGATAGGGCTCTCCCGAAAGACGGATCTGGCCCTGGTGAACCTTGGCCGAGTAAACATAAGCCTTTTCTATGAGCTCGATATCTGCTTTTGGATGGTAGCTGATGAGCTTGGAGGTGATGTCATTTAGGCGAATCATTTAGGGTTTCCACTTTCTCTTTTATAGAGGATGCTGCATTATTGATGGGCATGAAGAAACTCTCGGTTTCGGACCGCAGCTTAATCTCCACCTGACCGCCCTTGATCCCCTTGACGCCCACTGTGACGCGAATTGGTATGCCAAGCAGGTCTGCGTCGTTGAACTTGACACCCGCCCGTTCATCCCTGTCATCAAGGAGAGTGTCGACCTTAATATCTAAAAGCTCTGTGTAAATTTTTTCCGCTGTTTCTACTACCACTGTGTCGTGCATCTGTAGTGGCAGGATTGTAACCTCAAAAGGGGCGATCGGAATTGGGAAGATGATGCCATCTTTGTCATGGTTTTGTTCTATGGCGGCTGCCACGGTTCTTCCAACCCCTATGCCATAACAGCCCATAATAATCGGTGCCTCTTTCCCCTGACGGTTCAGAAAGACCGCTTTAAGCGCCTGGCTGTACTTGGTGCCTAACTTAAATATATGCCCCACCTCAATGCCCCTTCCGAATTCAATTTTTTTGCCGCATCTCGGGCAACTGTCCTGGGGGGTGATTATCCGCAGGTCACCGAAGAGGTCTATTTCAAAGTCTCGTTTCATATTCACATTCCGAAGGTGCAAGTCCTTCCTGTTTCCCCCGGTAACGAAATCCCTCATTCCTTTCAGTGCGTGGTCAGCCACAATCTTTACATTCAGGCCCACCGGACCTGCAAAGCCGATAGGCGCGCCCGTAATTTCTTCAACCACCCGTTTTGATGCCAATTCAACTGTTTGTGCTCTTAAGAGGCTCTTGAGCTTGGCCTCGTTTAGCTCATGATCGCCCCTTATCAGGACGGCGATCTCTTCACCATCAACGACAAAGATAAGGGATTTAATGAGCTGGGAGGGTGAAACAGAGAGAAAGGCGATAACATCTTCCACGGTTTTTATGCCGGGGGTGTCTACCTCCATGATCGTGTGCATTTCCTTGACCTCTGGCTCGGGCAGTGTCTGGGACGGTTTTATCTCTGCCCTTTCCAGATTGGCAGCATAATCGCACTCTGTGCAGTTGACAATTTGGTCCTCTCCTGTTTCTGCTAATACCATGAATTCATGAGAATAGCTTCCACCAATGGTCCCTGTATCTGCTTCCACTGCCCTGAATTTAAGGCCGCACCTCTCAAATATCCTTGTATAGGCCTCATACATGGCTTCATAGCTGAGGTTGGCCCCCGCTTCATCAACATCAAAACTATAGGCATCTTTCATTATGAATTCGCGGCCCCGCATGATGCCGAACCTGGGCCTTATCTCATCCCTGAACTTGGTTTGAATCTGGTAGAGGTTGATCGGCATCTGCTTGTAGGAGTGGATCTCCTTTCCTACAAGATCGGTGATTACCTCCTCGTGGGTGGGCCCAAAACAGGCCTCGCGGTTGTGACGATCTTTGAATCTAAGGAGTTCGCGGCCATAATGCTCCCATCTGCCGCTCTCCTGCCACAGTTCTGCCGGTTGAACAGCGGGCATAAGGATCTCTATTGCGCCGGCCCGGTTCATTTCTTCCCTGATAATATTTTCCACCTTTCTTATGGACCGGAGGCAGAGGGGAAGATAGGTGTAAACCCCTGATGTAAGCTTCCTTATCATGCCTGCCCTGATCATCAGCTGATGGCTGATGACCTCAGCGTCAGAAGGCGCTTCTTTATGTGTGGGGATGAAGTATTTTGAGTATCGCATGGTTGTCTGTGTATCTCCTTATGGTTTAATCGAAAATAGAAATCCTGGTCCTTCCCAATGAGGATTGGATTATTGGAGCATGGACCTTGGACAATGGACCTTGGACTTTCCATTAACCCACCACTCCGTCACTCCACCAAAGCCCTGACTTCACTGATTAGGATCTCGGCTAATTGATCCTCAGGTATTTTCTTTACAAGCTCTCCCTTCCGGAATAAAATCCCCTGTCCCCTTCCTCCTGCTACTCCGACATCCGCCTCCTTAGCCTCGCCCGGGCCGTTTACCACACATCCCATTATGGCTACCTTTGGCGATGCCTTAATGTCTGAAACAGCCCTTTCCACTTTTTCCACGAGGGAAAAAAGGTCTATTTCGCACCGGCCGCAGGTTGGGCAGGATATGATCTCAGGCCCCCGTGATCTGAGGTCGAGAGATCTCAGGATCTCATAGGCAACCCTGATCTCTTCTACCGGGTCTCTGGTCAGAGACACACGGAAGGTATCGCCAATCCCCTGGGCTAAAAGATATCCAATGCCGATAGCGCTTTTCACCGTGCCCGAGATAAGGGTGCCTGCCTCTGTAACTCCCAAGTGGAGCGGATAATCCACCTCTTGACTCAGTAGTTCATAGGCCTTGATAGTGTTTATAACGTTGGATGATTTCAACGATATTTTGATCAGGTCAAACCCCAAGGATTCTAAAAGCCGCACATGCTCCATGGCGCTTGCAACCATGGCCTCTGGAGTGGGGCCCCCGTAGCTTGACAGAATCTGCTTGTGCAGAGATCCTGCATTGACCCCTATTCTGATAGGGGCATCCACATCGCGGGCCGCATTGACCACCTTTTCAACTGCTCTCTTGCTCCCGATATTTCCGGGATTGATTCTCAGCCCATCAGCGCCGGCGCTCAGGGCGCCCAGGGCAAGCCGATGGTCGAAGTGAATATCGGCGATGAGAGGGGTCCTGACCTTTTTCTTGATTTCTCTTAAGGCAGTCACGGCGTCTTCATCGGGAATGGCCAAACGGACAATTTCGCACCCTGCGTCGGAAAGTTGTTCAATCTGATGAACAGTTGCAGAGACATCCCGGGTGTCGGTGTTGGTCATGGACTGGACAGCTATGGGTGCATTACCCCCTATCGGGATGTCGCCAACATGGATCTGACGGGTTTTTTTTCGTTCTTCACTGAGAGGCATGGAGATTTGCTCCGAAGTGCTCAAGCACTGTCTGCAATTTCGTCTTTAATCCCATCTGAGGCGGGATTCATTTTAGGCATTTCACTTTAGGCATCCCGCTGGGGCGGGACTCACTTTAGGCATTTTAGTTCACTTCACTCAATAAAGAAACATCGGTTTCCCGCTCACGTGCCTTATCTTGGGACGATACTCCTCAATATCGTAGAGTTCCCGTATATCCACCCTTTTTTGACCTGTGGTGATGGTGCTGAGCGGGATGTCCGTATAGTTTCCATTGCTCAAAGCGACGAGTCGTCCAAAGGCGTTCTTCAGGAAGAGGTCGATAGCCATATTAGCGAAATTGACAGCTACCATCAGGTCTAAAGAGTCGGGCGATCCGCTTCTCATAAGATAAGAGAGCCTCTGATTGAGCACATCCTGGCCTGTCAGTTTCTTGAGAATGGCCCCTGTTTCTTCTCCCACGCCACCAAGCCTG